>CAJZGQ010000071.1 GCA_916048115.1 uncultured Streptococcus sp.
TCCGGAGCATTTTTGACCATCTTGGTATTGTAGACGATCCCCAAGGTACCCCAGAAGTAAGGGACTGAATATTGGTTGCCGGGATCAAACGATTGGTTCAAGAGTTTTGGATCGATATTTTCCATCCCTTTGATCTTGGATTGGTCCAACTTTTCAACCAGATGCTCATCCATCATCTTAGCAATCATGTATTCACTAGGTATAGCAATATCGTAGGTGGTTCCGCCTTGCTTGATCTTGGTGTACATGGCTTCGTTGGAATCAAAGGTATCATATTGCACCTGAATCCCTGTCTCTTTTGTAAATTCCTTGAGTAATTCGGGATCGATATAATCTCCCCAGTTGTAGATGACCAGCTTGTCACTATTCTTGGTATTCATGCTGGCTTCGATCTGGTGGCTAATTCCCCAGAGGATCAAGATCACCATGACAATCCCTGTTAGGAATGAATATAGTTTTTTCATGCTGCTTCCTCCTTCTCACGGGTGATAAAGTAATAACCGATGACCAAGAGCACACTAAAGAGAAAGACAAGGGCGGACAAGGCATTGATACTGAGGGAAATCCCTTGACGCGCACGTGAGTAGATCTCTACAGACAAGGTTGTAAAACCATTTCCGGTTACAAAGAAGGTCACGGCAAAGTCATCAAGCGAATAGGTAAAGGCCATAAAGTAGCCCGCAATAATGGCTGGTGTCAGATACGGCAACATGATCTCTTTGAGCATTTGCACTTGAGTAGCTCCTAAGTCATAGGCTGCATTGACCATATCCCGGTTCATTTCCTTGAGGCGCGGCAAGACCATCAAGACCACAATGGGAATCGAGAAGGCCACGTGGCTAGCTAGAACCGATAAGAAACCTAGCTGGTACTTCACCGTCGTAAAGAGAATCAAGAAGCTGGCCCCGATCATAACGTCTGGCGCTACCATAAGAATGTTGTTGATGGAAAGCAATGGTCCTTCTAACTTCTTCTTCGATTGGTAGATATAAATGGCTCCAAAGGTTCCGATCACCGTCGCAATCAAGGCTGACAAGAAGGCCAATAGGAAAGTCTCTGATAAGATCAGCATCAGGCGACTATCTGCGAACAATTCATTGAAATGCTCAAGCGTGAAGCCTGTGAAGGCATTCATATCTCCCCCTTTATTGAAAGCATAAAAGATCAAATAGAAGATTGGAAGATAGAGGATCAGAAAGACGAAGCCTAGATAGAAATGAGATACTTTTTTCATCGTTCTCTCCTTTCTCTCGTTGCCCACATGGTAAAGAGCATAGCAAGGATCAGAACAACTCCGATGGTAGAACCCATTCCCCAGTTTTGTGTTGTTAGGAAGTGCTGTTCAATCGCAGTCCCTAAGGTAATGACGCGATTTCCACCGATCATCCGTGTCAACATGAAGAGACTCAGACTAGGAATAAAGACAGACTGCACACCTGAGCGGACTCCATTCATGGACAAGGGGAAGACCACATGACAGAAGGTATCCCAACGATTGGCTCCCAAATCATAGCTGGCATTGATCAAGTTTGGATCCAAGTCATCTAAGACATTAAAGATCGGCAAAATCATAAACGGCAACTCGATGTAGCTGGCTACAAAGATAAAGGAGAAATCGGTAAAGAGGATCTGCTGGGGAGCGACTCCGAGAAAGCTTAAAAAGCTATTGATGGAGCCGTTTTGCCCAAAGATTCCGATAAAGGCATAGGCCTTGAGCAAGAGATTGACCCAGGTTGGCAAGACGATCAACATCAACCACAACTGCCGGTGTTTGAGCAGCGTCAAAAAGTAAGCAGTCGGATAGGAGATCAAGAGCGTCACCAGGGTGACAATTCCGGCATAAAGGACCGAATTAAAACTCATCTTTAAATAGGTCAGATTTTGCGAAGTAAAGAACTCTTTGTAGTTTTCAAGTGAAAACTGCCCTTCAACGTTGAAAAACGATTGAAAGATGATCATGACTACAGGAGCCAAGACAAAGAGAAAAATCCACAAGAAATAGGGGAGGATAAATAGATTAGAGGTTGTTTTCTTCATCTCTTTCCTCCTCAATGGCATTAATCAAACCAGCTTCTTGCTCTTCCACTTCAACGTACTCTTCGATCCGCGCATCGAATTCTTCCTCGGTTTCATTGAGACGCATAACGTGGATATCTTCTGGTTCAAAGTCTAGCCCGATGACTTCTCCCACAATGGCCTTACGAGTGGAGTGAATCATCCACTCATTACCCAAATCATCATAGGCGATGATCTCGTAATGCACACCACGGAAGAGCTGGGTGTCCACCTTCACTTGGAGCTTGCCTTCTTCAGGAAGGGTGATTTGCAAGTCTTCTGGACGAATGACGACTTCAACTGGTTCATTTGGACGCATCCCTCCATCGACGGCTTCAAAGCGTTTGCCATTGAACTCAACCAAGTAGTCCTCGATCATGCGACCATCTAGGATGTTGGACTCCCCGATAAAAGTCGCTACAAAGTGGTTGATCGGTTCATCATAGATATCAACCGGTGTACCAGATTGGACGATCTCTCCTTCATTCATGACAAAGATCCAGTCACTCATGGCAAGGGCTTCTTCTTGGTCGTGGGTAACAAAGACAAAGGTAATGCCCAAGCGTTGTTGCAATTCCCGCAACTCATACTGCATGTCTGTCCGAAGTTTCAAGTCAAGTGCAGACAAAGGCTCATCTAAAAGGACTACTCGTGGTTCATTGATAATAGCCCGTGCAATAGCTACCCGCTGGCGTTGACCACCCGATAATTTTTGGATCGAGCGTTTTTCAAATCCTGCTAACTGGACCATTTTCAATACTTCTGAAACCCGACGTTCGATCTCAGCCTTGTCCAGCTTTTTCAAACGAAGGGGAAAAGCCACATTTTCAAAGACCGTCATATGCGGAAACAGGGCATAGGACTGAAAGACGGTGTGGACATCCCGCTTGTTGGTAGGGACATCATTGATCCGTTCCCCATCAAGGTAGACATCTCCAGAGCTAGCATCTAAAAGACCGGCAATTATATTAAGGATAGTTGATTTTCCTGATCCAGATGCACCGAGCAGGGTATAGAACTTCCCTTCTTCCAATTCAAAATTGATATCCTTTAGGACAACGGTTCCGCTATCTTCAAAGACCTTTGTAACATTTTTAAACTCAATAATTGGTTTTTTCAATTCAC
Source organism: uncultured Streptococcus sp. (assembly GCA_916048115.1). Lineage (GTDB taxonomy): Bacteria > Bacillota > Bacilli > Lactobacillales > Streptococcaceae > Streptococcus. The sequence goes on from CAJZGQ010000071.1 coordinate 3,181, forward strand.
ATAAATTCCTTCTTTACTACGATTACCAAACTGCTTTTCAAACGAAAACGCAGCGGCTGACAGGAAGACCTGTCAGGCCACCAATACCTCTCGGGGACTTACTAGACTGCCCCACCTATTTACGGTATCGATAGGCACTCACCCCCTTTCCGACTGATGCTATCGATGTTTACACTATCAATTATTCTTCAATACTAACGTTCTTAGGCTTGACCGATAATGCGAACTTCTGGTTCTAAACGAACGCCTGAGTGAGATTCTACTGCCTCAATGACATGGCTGATCAGGTCTTCGTAGTCTTTAGCTGTTCCATTGTCGACATTGACCATAAAGCCGGCATGCTTTTCAGAAACTTCCACACCACCGATTCGATAGCCTTTCAGACCTGCTTCGCTGATCAATTGACCTGCAAAATGACCGACAGGACGCTTAAAGACAGATCCACAAGAAGGGTATTCAAGGGGTTGTTTCAACTGACGAAGATGGGTCAAACGCTCCATCTCCTGTTTGATTTGCTCGTGATTTCCTGGAGACAAAGCAAATTTGGCAGAGATGACGACAGCACCTGTCTCTTGAATCTTAGAATGACGGTAACCGAAAGTTAGTTCACTCGCTGACAGAGTTTCGATTTCCCCGTCTTTGGTCAAGACCTTACAGGATACAAGGACATGAGCAATCTCTCCTCCATAGGCTCCCGCATTCATAAAGACAGCACCACCGACACTGCCTGGAATGCCACTAGCAAACTCGAAGCCTTTCAAACTATGGTGCAAGGCCACATGAGTGGTGTCGATGAGTTTAGCTCCTGCCTCTGCTTCGATCACATACCCATCCACACTGATGTCACGCAAGCGATCAAACATAATGACAAATCCCGGAATGCCCCCATCGCGGACAATGATATTGGACGCATTGCCCAGGACCATCCATGGGATTTGCTCTTGGTTGGCAAATTGAACGATGCGTTTTAATTCATATTGGTTGCGAGGAAAGGCTAAAAATTCAGCATTCCCACCTACCTTTGTGAAGGTATAATATTTTAAAGGTTCTTGAAAACGGATATCAATCCCTTCAAGAACTTGATTCATTTTTTCATTCATCTTTCTGTCTGTTCTCTCTCTATAAAAATACAAACTATTATACCAAATTTTTGACTATTTTTCGACCCTAAAAAATAAAAGAAGACCTATAATATTCAGGCCTTCCTTTTATCATTCATTATGCAATTTTACGAGCAATGGCACGATTCTTTTGTCCATCCAGAGCTGATTTGACCGAAATCCAAGCACCACCAAGAGTAAAGACAGCTAGCAAGCCTAGATTCAAGTAAAATTTATCAGGGACATCCCCTGAGAATGTCGCTTCATTGAGAAGCGTCCAGGACATATCAAATGGCAAATCCAGTTCACTCATAAGCGCCAACGTATAATCTAATTGGTTGACCAAAAAGACGGTCAAGACCATCAAAATAGCTGAAACTACCACACCTTTTTTAGTCAATTTCTTACCAAGAATCTCATAACCTTTGATGGTACAATAACCGAGGGCTGCACCTGCCAAAACAGACACATAGCCAAGACGCGCTACCAAGAGGGCAACTGCTCCACCGATGATCACACCGATCACAGCCCCTACAATCCCTAAGAGGAAGTTTTCTTCCCGCGCTTCATAAGCCTCAACTGTATCTTGCACTTCGGCTTGGTAAGCTCTAAAGGTTGCATCGTCGATTAAGAAGATCGCATCTCCAATTTGATACAGACCAATTGGTCCTTCCTCACCCGTTTGCGCATTCACTTGCACAAATTGGTGGTTGAGCAAGAAATCAACAATATCTTGGATGGCTGTCCATAAGGTTTCGACAGCCTTGCCTTTGGTCATTCCGCCTTTGACAACGATCGAAGTCAAGTAACCATCAAAAGAGATGGCATTAATGGCTTTTGATTGTTCTTTTAATTCATTCCAAAGAATCTCACCGTCTTCGATTAAGTCTCCCTCTGATCCTTGCTTAGCACTAAATGAAATGTTAAAAACATTTTTGGTTTCCGTTCCTTCAATGACTAACAAGAAGCCTTCACGCTCCCCGTACATCACACGAGCTTCGCCATCAAATTGCAGACCAAGATCGGTAGCAATACTATATAAATATTCTGGTTTCATGTTTCCCCCTAGATTTTCGGGAAAGCTTGAGCTTTTCCCCATACAGTTTCCATTCTACCATAGGAGAAGCAAAAAGGACATATACAAAAGTATACATCCTTTTTTCAATTGTGTTACATTCAGTCTTATTTCTCGACACGAACGCCAAATGTGTCGATTTTAAGTTGGAAAATCTGACCATCTAGCCCAAGTGCTGCGAGAGCTGCTACAAAGGATGCGACATGCTCTGGTGCCAAAAGGTTCATGATCGTTGGGCCTGCTCCTGAAAGATAGGTGGCATAAGCATCGTGTTGATGCGCAACTTCTTTTACCTGAGGGAATTCTTTGACCAAGGATTGACGATAGCGCTCGTGGAAATGATCTAACTCAATGGAGCGACCAGCCGTCTCCAAATCTCCCTTGAGAAGAGCCGCGATGGCCACATTGGCTACACTACTAGCTGCAACAGCTTCCTTATAAGACCATTCTTTCGGTAGGACATTGCGGCTATCGCTGGTCTTCAATTGGTAGCTCGGTACAAAGGCCACAAGGTCACAGCTTGGGAAGTCAGCCGTGACATATTGGACATC
>CAJZGQ010000072.1 GCA_916048115.1 uncultured Streptococcus sp.
CGACAATCCAAAAACAATTGAGAGGCTAGGACTTTTGTCCCAGCCTCTTTTTTTACTGCAAGGAAGGCTCGTGGGGCCTAGGAAATTGCTAGTCTCTAACATTAAAAGGAAAAAAATGTAAAAAAAGCTTGACAAAGCAAATCATTAGCAGTATTATTAACTAGTTAATTAACCGATTAATAAACTAGTTAATAAAAATGAAAAAGAGGTGAAGGATGAATAGGAGAAAAATGAAGGTTCTGGGACTCTTGTTTCTCGGTTTCTTTCTACTGACAGCTTGTGGAAGTCAAGGAAATGCGGGCAAGCCCCCTTCTAAAAAAGGTCTTAAAATTGTCACGAGTTTTTATCCCATCTATGCCCTGGTCAAGGAAATCTCTGGCGATCAAAATGACATCTGGATGGTTCAGTCAGGTGCAGGGATCCATGATTACGAGCCCTCAACCAAGGAAGTGGCCCAGATCTATGATGCGGATGTATTTGTCTATCATTCTCAGACCCTGGAATCTTGGGCTAGTCGCTTAGATCCTAATCTACAAGGTTCCAAGTTACAGGTGATCGAAGGGAGTCAAGGAATGACCCTTGATAAGGTGGCTGGATTAGAGGATGTTGAGGCTGGTCAGGGAAAAGAAGACAAGCATTTGTATGATCCGCATACTTGGTTGGATCCTGTAAAAATCGCAGAGGAAGGAAAGATCATTGCCCAGCGCTTGGGAGAGATCGATCCAAAGAACAAGGAGCGCTATCAGGCCAATGCTCAAAAGCTTGAAAAGCGCTGTGAGGAACTGGTAGCCCACTACCAGCCTCTCTTTGACAAGGCCAAGCAAAAGACTTTTGTGACCCAGCATACGGCCTTTTCTTATCTGGCCAAACGCTTTGGTCTCAAGCAGTTAGGGATTGCTGGAATTTCCCCAGAGCAAGAACCGACCGCTCGGCAATTGGCCGAGATCCAGCAGTTTGTCAAAGATTATCAGGTGAAAACGATTTTTGTAGAGAAGCACACGTCGTCAAAAGTGGCAGATAGTATTGCCAAGGCAACAGGGGCGCGTGTCAAGGTCTTGGATCCACTGGAAGCCGATCCACAAAACGATAAGGATTTATTAAAAAATTTAGAAGAAAATATGGCGAGTTTAGCCAAGGAATTAGAGGAGTAAATCAAGAATGAAGAAAAAGGGAACGATTGGAATTGTAGCGACTTTGGGAATAGGGCTCTGTGCCTATGCGCTCAGTCAGCAACCACAAGCTAAGGAAGAGAAAAAGAATCAGATTCAGTATCTACAGGCAGAAAAGAAAGCGTCATCGACTGCCTCCAGCAAAAAGGAAGACAGCATCGAAGCAGTCAATGCCAAGGAAAAGACTCAGGCGGAGCAGATCGTCATCAAAATTACGGATGAAGGCTTTGTCACTTCTCATGGGGATCATTTTCATTACTATAGTGGTAAGGTCCCATTTGATGCCATCTTTAGTGAGGAGTTGATTTTGCGAGATCCAACCTATCAGCTCCAAGAAGCTGATATTGTCAGCAAGGTCAAGGATGGCTATATCATTAAACGCGCTGGTAAATACTATCTCTACTTAAAGGATGCGCAACATACGGTCAATGTGCGCTCGATCGAAGAGATCGCTCAACAACAAAAAGGAGGCACTAAAGAAGAAGGGGAAACAGGAGCGGTACAGGCAAGCTCCTCGCACAAGGCAGGCAAAACCCGTGACTTCCGTCAACCTAGTCAAGCGCTGAAAGAAGGAAAGACCCTTGAAACGCTGACTGCTAAAAATCATTCAGGAGGAGGCTATCGTACGGACGATGGTTATGTCTTTAGCCCTGGAGATGTCATTTCAGATACAGGAGATGGCTTCATTGTGCCCCATGGTGGACATTACCATTATATTCCAAAGAGTGCCTTATCTGCTGGCGAGTTAGCAGCAGCCCTTTCGGCCTTAGGTGGTCAAGCTGGCCATCAGGCTCTAGCTGGAGCAAGCACAGAACAAGGGCAAGGGACTCCAAATCAAGCCTCTCCAAGCTTAGGAAAACAAGCTAGCAACCAGCCGTCAGCCAGTCCAACCCCTACACAGACGACACCAGTGCCGTCTAAACCAGTAAACTCGAAACCGACTTCAACGCTCAGCAATCTGATGGAAGAATTGCAGAAAACACCTCTGTCTTCTCGTCATGTGGAGTCTGATGGTTCTGTCTTTGATCCAAGTAAGATCACCAAGTGGACCGATCAAGGAATTGTCTACCCTCACGGGGATCATTTCCACTTTATCCCTTACAGCTCCCTATCTCCTTTAGAACGTGAGCTGGCGCGGCAATTCCAACTGCTTCGGGCCCAAGGTGCTACTACACCTGCTGAAATAAGTCCAAACCGGCCTTCAAGTCCAAGTACAAAACCAATTGACCATGATCACGAGCATGAACATGGAGATAGTCACGAGCATGAACATGGGGATAGTCATGGGGATAGTCACGAGCATGAACATGGGGACAGTCATGATCACGAGCACGAAGAGGAGCACGATCATGGTTTCCATGCAGACATGGTCATCAGTAAGGACGAGGACGGTTACATGGTCGCTCATGGCAACCACGCTCATTATTTCTATAAAAAGGACCTCTCTCCTCAAGAGATTGCAGCAGCAGAGGCAACTCTGGCAGGTAAGAAAGAAGAGTCCAAGGGACAGCCACTGACAGATGATGTCGCCAGCTATTCTCGCGATGCCTCAGATGAGGAAAAGATCCAGTACATCAGTAAGACCTACGGCGTCCCTCGTGAGGCCATTAAGATTTCCAATGGTTTCTTTGTCTTTAACAATCCAGACCAAGAATACGATCCGACCCACATCCACCCTTATGCCGTTCGGAAGGAACACGTTCGGATTCCACTTGAGACGGGTAATCCTGAACTAGACTTTATCAATGAACTCTATGCAACAGCCCTTCGCTCGGGGATTTCTCCTTATAGCCTCCAGATTGAAAATGGTCAGTTTGTCATCCCACATGGCGATCACAACCACTACATCAAGGTGCGATCAGCGGGACTAGCAGACTACTTAGCTCATCGCCTTCCTACCATCCAATCGCCTTACAAAAAAGGAGACTTGAATAAAAAAGCAGTAGAGGACAGAGTCAACCAACTTTTAGCAGAAAGCCGGACTCTTTACGCTTCTGATCCATTGCAGCAACGACGGATTGAGCTCATCTTGGGCCACTTCTTGGAAAATGTCAAGAGCTTCCCAAGTAACTCGACGGAAGGCTACCTGGCCAGTCTCAAACAGGTTGATGAGCAATACATCCATGCGACTCAAGCGATCAAACCAAAAGAAGAGACAGCCCTCGATCGTCGATACCAAGAATTGCTGGAACAAGTGCGCTTGCTAGACACAGAAGCCTTCCAACTGAAGAAGGAAGGGTTGGTCTCACAACTGCAGGAAGCCTATGCTGCCAAGGACAGCAAGCGTTTAGAGCAGGAAGGGAAGCTATTAGAAGCTGTTCAGGAGATGCAAGATCGGACGGGTGTGACATCGGTCGACTATCTCAAGTACTTCTATCAAAGCTTGAGCGATGCGCGCTTGACGCCAGAATTGCGCACCAAGGCGGCAGATCTAGCTTTGAAACTCTATCGGGCCCAAGCCTTTGAAGAAGCCTGGGATGCTAAGGCTCACTTTATGGAACTCTACCAAACCAAGCAGGCAATTGACCAGCTCTTCTCTCAAGAAAAAGGCCAAACCTATCCTATTGAAAAAACAGTTTTGGATCAAAAAGGAAGTCAGGCCCCATCTTATAACTTAGCGGTCTATGATTTCCTCAAGGGATTATATGGAGAGTTGGACAAGGCGACAGAATCCCGTCAACGAACCAGCATCCTGACAGCCCTCTCAGAGCAAATCCAGTCGCTCTTGCCACAAGTCGAAGACCAGGCCAAACGAACTGCCTTTGAAGCAAGTTTGGCTCAGCTTGGAAATGAGACGGATCCAGACAAGGCTATTGCAAGTGGACAAGCTCTGTTACGCGAAATCAGTGACACCATTGAAAAGCAAAAACAAAAGCAAACAGAAGAGCCTCAGATTGGGGATGTCGCCCTTTATCAACAACTCTATAACCAATTGATGACGCTTCACCAACAATTGCAGGAAAAGGGTGCTAGTGATGCTGTATTTGATCGCTTAGAAGCTCTCTTTGACCAATTGGCTAATCCAAAGAGTGACAAGGCAGCCTTACTACAGGCTATCCAAGCCTTTCAGGCAGAGTTAGCAGCAATGCCATCTGCAAGCGAAGCGGGGAAACCAGCTAGCACGGTCGAAACGCCTGTCACTGCAGAGACTCCAGTGGAAACAGAAGCAGCAGCTTCAGAAGGAAGCAAGCCTGCCACAACTGAGACAGAAACTGAGCCTGCAAGCCCGGCTTCCATAGAAGAAGGCACGTCAGATGCACCATCTTCTCAGGACCAATAGAAAATAGAAAATCATCTGAAAGACATTTCAGATGATTTTTGCGTTCTAGTAAATAGAAGAGGTGGTTTCTTTTTTCAGTTGTTGAGTCTCATTCCTTGTGCTCAAGAAGCAGTTGTGAGGAGGACTCGACTGCTTTTTTTCGCTTGAAAAATGCAGTCATTTGAACCAGAATGCGGGGAACCGTCTGCCATTTTTTCCAAGCTTGGACACGGGTGTCGATGAGTTGCTTGGCTAGACGTTCCAGCATTTCTCTTTCTGTTGGATCTAGGTCCTGAGCATTTTGAAAGATTTCTTTGATCTTGGAGAAATTTTTCAAGTTCATCAAATCATTAATCGAAGTGATGCCGGCGTCCAGAAAAATGCCAAAAAAAGTATCAAAGAACTTCTTGCGCTCATCCGCCGATGTTTCGCGAACCCACTGCTTCAGGGTCTCGTCGGTCTGCTGGCTATCGGGACTGGTTTGATCTAGGGTCACAAATTTATCTTTCTCAATCATCCAAGTAAAAGCGTCATGCTGGACAAAGCCACCAAAAGCTCGGCTTTTGACAATCGTAGCAGGCTCAGGGACTTCTAGCATCATGCCGACGATGGATCCTTGAGGGACAAAGCGACGAATGATTGGGGACGTCCGCTGGTAGCCTTCAGTCTCGATAATGGCCCTGTTGAGGCCAGGAGCATCGTAGCTGTAGATGGCATCGACTCGTTCAAATAAGGAATCCGGCAGGTAAGTGCAGGCATAGGTTGCCAGATTGCCCCCTTTGGAGTGACCGGCTACTAAGAAGCGCCCTTTAGGAAATTCCTTCATGACGTTTTGTAGGTAGCTGGCTGCGCGTCTCTGAGCTGGAACATGATCCATATAGGTCATGTGGAAGTCTTCCTTCCAGCCGATCAAGGTGTCATCCGTCCCTCTGAAGACAACTAAATAAACATTCATGGTAAGACGATAGGTCATGGCCGCAAACTGCTTCTGAACATCGGGGTCATATTCGTTGACATAGTTGAGGAGTTTGATGTTTTTAAAACGCTTTGAACTAGCTAAGTCATCGACTAATTGCAGGTGTTGGTCTGTCACGATGAAATCGGTGGTTCGATCGACTAGCTCTGCTGCATCAGATAAACGGACTTCAATATTGGTCGTATCCCCTTGTGGCACGATCCGATCAAAAGGAAGATAGGTCAGCTCTGTCAGTGCCAGGACATCCAGTTCATTGAAAGGACGGTCATATATGGAATCGTAGGTCACTTCTTTTAGGTAATCAAAAATAGTTGACATCTGTGCCTCCCGTGTCTCATTTCTTTCAGTATAGCACAAAAATGGATGGAGAAAAAGCGCCTTCCATCAAGAAAGTAGGAGTGAGATCTTCTTTCCCTCTGAAACAGCCTTTTTCTCTGCTTCTTAATCTGTTATAATAGGAAGAAGAAAAAAAGAAGGAAAG
>CAJZGQ010000073.1 GCA_916048115.1 uncultured Streptococcus sp.
AAGTAGTGGAGGCTATATGGCAACATTTCTTTGTCTAACTCACAAATGTCTGCTAGAAAGGATTGGCCGTAAAAAGTCTTGATTCCTAGTTTATGCAACATGAGATGGTTCATGGTTGTATCTGAGAAGCCAAGAAAAATCTTTTGCTTGATAACCTTTTGTAGTTGGTCATTTTCAAAAAGATAAGGTAGCAAGCGATAGGTATCGTTTCCACCAATGGCGCATAGGATCATGTCGATGCTATCATCAGAAAAGGCCTGAATCAAATCCTCTGCACGAGCTTCAGGATGTTCTTTGATAAAATCTAAGCCTTTTAGCGAATGAGGTAAAAAGATAGGATTGAGTCCGAGGTCCTTGAGACGTTGAATACCCAAGTCCACTTCGTGCTTGACAAAGTCTTCACCCATAGTCCCACTAGATAAACTTATAATACCAATAGTAGAAGCCATATATTATCCTCCTAGAAAAAATTGATGCTATTGTATCACAAAAGATGAGGGGAAACAACAAGAATTAGAGTCAGAAGAAGGCTTTTAGATCAAGAAAGTAGTAAAAAAACCACTCGATATGGTTACTTCAGAATATAGATAAGCTCTATCAACAATAGAAAATAGCCCTTTAGAAGTTGATTGCCACATAGTTAAAACTCTTAGGAATGCTGATGTAATGTTATTTCTAAGAGTTTTTACTTTATACTCTAAAGTAAAAAGATTGAAGAAAGTTGTCCAAAATGGACTTTATCTTCAATCTGTTTTTTTAATAATTTAAGAAATTGTGTTAAAATGAAATGAAAATTACGAATAGTATAAGTGGGAGGCACCATGAAGGCGGAAATTATTGCAGTTGGAACGGAAATTCTAACAGGACAAATTGTGAACACCAATGCTCAATTCTTGTCTGAAAAATTAGCTAGTTTAGGGATTGATGTCTATTATCATGTGGCGGTAGGAGACAATGAAGGACGTCTCTTCTCGACAATTGAGACAGCTTCAAAGCGCAGTGATTTGGTGATTTTATGCGGTGGACTTGGTCCAACAGAGGATGATTTGACCAAGCAAACCCTTGCTAAGTTTTTAGGGAAAGAACTGGTTTTTGATCCGACAGCGCTTGCCAAACTTGACACCTTCTTTGCGAGTCGCCCTGATTATGTCCGGACGCCCAATAATGAGCGACAAGCACAAATGATCGCCGGATCAATCCCTCTTCAAAACCGTACAGGTCTCGCGGTTGGAGGTTTGATCACGGTTGATGATGTGACCTATGTCGTTCTACCGGGTCCTCCAAGTGAGTTAAAACCCATGGTCAACGAACAATTGGTGCCTCATTTGACAACAGGGGAGCAGCTCTTTTCAAGAGTTTTGCGCTTCTTTGGGATTGGGGAAAGCCAGCTGGTTACGATTTTAGCCGATATCATTGAAGAGCAGAGTGATCCGACAGTGGCTCCTTATGCCAAGACAGGAGAAGTGACCTTGCGTCTGTCTACAAAGGCGAAAGATCAGGCAGAAGCGGATGCTAAGCTCGATGTCTTAGAAAAGGAAATCTTATCACGCCACACCCTGGATCATCAACCCTTGCAAGATTTGTTTTACGGTTATGGAGATGACAATTCGATGGCCAAGGTTGCCTTTGATCTTTTGAAACAGACTGGTAAGACCATTACAGCTGCAGAAAGCCTGACAGCTGGACTCTTCCAAGCGACTCTGGCAAATTTTTCGGGTGCTTCCAGCATCTTCGCAGGCGGTTTTGTCACCTATAGCCTAGAAGAAAAAAGCAAGATGTTGTCTATTCCAGCTCAAGAGTTGGAGCAACATGGAGTAGTGTCTCATTTTACAGCTCAAGCCATGGCTTCACAGGCCCGTAAGTTAACAGGATCCGATTATGGTGTTAGCCTGACCGGAGTTGCGGGGCCAGATAGTCTGGAAGGGCATCCAGCAGGGACAGTCTTTATCGGACTGGCAACTCCAAATGGAGTGGATAGTGTCCAAGTTAATATCGCCGGACGTAGCCGAGCTGATGTCCGCGAAATTGCAGTCCTTCATGCCTTTAATTTGGTGCGCTTGGCTGTATTAAATGGTGAAAATTTGGTATAATGAAGCTTGTGCCAAATGAAGAATAATTCTAAAAATGGATAGGAAATGTGCCTTTCAAATGACGGAAAACGTCGGTGAGTTGCATGCATTTCCTGTATAGTAAAAACATAGGAGAAAAGAATGGCGAAAAAACAGAAAAAATTAGATGATATCTCTAAGAAATTTGGAGATGAGCGTGAAAAAGCGCTCAATGATGCCCTGAAATTGATCGAAAAAGACTTTGGTAAGGGATCGATCATGCGTTTGGGCGAACGTGCAGAGCAAAAAGTACAAGTCATGAGCTCTGGTTCCTTGGCGCTTGATATTGCCTTGGGTGCTGGTGGTTATCCAAAAGGTCGGATCATCGAAATCTATGGTCCAGAATCATCTGGTAAAACAACCGTTGCCCTCCATGCAGTAGCGCAAGCACAGAAAGAAGGGGGCATTGCTGCCTTTATCGATGCTGAGCATGCCTTGGATCCATCTTATGCAGCAGCTCTTGGGGTCAATATCGACGAACTTCTCTTGTCTCAACCAGACTCAGGGGAACAAGGACTTGAAATTGCTGGTAAATTGATCGACTCTGGTGCGGTAGATTTGGTGGTTGTCGACTCTGTTGCGGCCTTGGTACCACGTGCGGAAATCGATGGAGATATCGGAGATAGCCACGTTGGTTTACAAGCTCGGATGATGAGCCAAGCGATGCGTAAGCTTGGAGCTTCTATTAACAAGACCAAGACCATTGCTATCTTTATCAACCAATTGCGTGAAAAAGTTGGGGTCATGTTTGGGAACCCTGAAACCACACCTGGTGGTCGTGCCCTGAAATTCTATGCTTCTGTCCGTCTAGATGTTCGTGGAAATACTCAAATCAAGGGGACTGGGGACCAAAAAGATACCAACGTTGGTAAGGAAACCAAGATCAAGGTTGTGAAGAACAAGGTAGCTCCACCGTTCAAAGAAGCCATGGTTGAAATCATGTATGGGGAAGGAATTTCACGTACAGGTGAATTGGTGAAGATTGCAACAGATTTGGATATCATCCAAAAAGCGGGCGCGTGGTACTCATATAATGGCGAAAAAATTGGTCAAGGATCTGAAAATGCTAAGAAATTCTTGGCTGACCACCCAGAAATTTTTGACGAAATCGACCATAAGGTTCGGGTTCATTTTGGTTTGATCGAAGAAGACGAAGCAGTGAAAACCCTTGATAAAACTGAAGAAGCAGCTCCTGTCGTAGAAGAAGTAACTCTAGATTTAGATGACGCGATTGAAATTGAAGATTAATTTTTTTCAAAATAGGTCGCTAGACTGATGGTTTTTGTGTTATAATTTAATACGATAGTATTATCGTGTAGCGAAAGGAGTGCATGCATGATTAAAATTTATACAGTGTCAAGTTGCACCAGCTGTAAAAAAGCAAAGACTTGGCTCAACGCTCACCAGCTAACTTATAAAGAACAAAACCTCGGTAAGGAAGGGATCACCAAAGAAGAATTATTGGATATCCTTACAAAGACTGAAAATGGAGTGGCAAGTATTGTCTCTTCAAAAAATCGATACGCTAAAAATCTAGGAGTGGACATCGAAGACTTGAGTGTCAATGAAGTCATTGACATCATCATGGAAACACCTCGTATTCTTAAAAGTCCGATCTTGGTAGATGACAAACGTCTCCAAGTGGGCTACAAAGAAGACGATATTCGTGCCTTCTTGCCACGATCAGTTCGAAATGTAGAAAATGCAGAAGCGCGGATGCGTGCAGCTCTTTAAAGTGATTGAAAATCAGAAACAATTTGTTTCTGATTTTTTCTTGTTAAAAATCGGAATGAAAAGCAGTTTACTGCACCATTTTACGAAATCTATGATACAATATTTTAGAAAACAATAACTAGTAAGGAATGGAAAATGAAAAGGAAAATCTTCTTATTGGGTGCACTTGCCTTGTGTTTGACAGGATGTGGTCAAAAAAAGCAAGTGAAAACGCCAACCTCAAGTGAGCAAAAAGCAATCAAAGCGAAAGCAGAACAGCTACAAAAGGATAATAAGAGTATCTTACAAAAAGCTGAAGAAAATAAGGTCATCACTAGAACCTTTGTTTTTCCAAAAGATGACAAGGGGACACAACAGACGCAAATCGTCACCTATGTGGGGAATACCTTTAAAAAGTTGGAGACCATCAATGTGACGGCAACCGATGAGGAGTTGAAAAAAGGGATCCAACAGGTTGGAGTCGAGGAAGCACAAAAGCAATTGAGAGAATCCTTTAACAAGGACGATGCCTTTAAGGAAGCTTTGACAGTGCCAGGTTTCACAGCTGATTTGACCTTGGAAAACGAGAATGAATACAAGGTAACCATCACCTATGATTTTGAAGCAATGGATGTGAAGAAGGCTGAAGGCATGACCTACTTCAAAAACAATCACTTACCGGAGTTGTTGAAGCTGACACCGAGTCAATTTGCGGACAATCTCATCAATGCTGGAGCAAGTGAGCAAAAATAAAAAAACAGTTTAACTGAAATAGCTCAAAAATGCTTGAAAAAGCTGTAAAATCAAGGGCTTGACCGTTGTGGAAAACTCTTGATTATGGTATAATAGTAATATTCTAAGGAAAGAGGGTGTTCTTGTGGGATTTACAGATGAAACAGTACGTTTTAATCTTGATGATTCAAATCGTAAGGAAATTAGCGAGACCTTGAAAGATGTTTACTTGTCACTGGATGAAAAAGGCTACAATCCAATTAATCAAATCGTAGGATACGTACTCAGTGGTGATCCTGCCTATGTACCTCGTTATAATAATGCACGGAACCAAATTCGTAAATATGAACGAGATGAGATCGTGGAAGAATTGGTACGTTATTATTTGAAAGGGCAAGGAATAGACCTCTAATGAGAATTATGGGATTGGATGTTGGCTCAAAGACCGTTGGGGTTGCTGTGAGTGATCCTCTCGGTTTTACAGCTCAGGGTCTTGAAATCATCCAAATCGATGAAGACAAAAAAGAATTCGGTTTGGAGCGCTTGGCCGAATTAGTAGCTCAATACAAGGTGGACCGTTTTGTTGTAGGCTTGCCGAAAAACATGAACAACACCAGCGGACCGCGTGTGGAAGCCAGTCAGGCTTATGGCGCCATGATTGCTGAAAGGTTTGGCCTGCCAGTCGACTACCAAGACGAACGGTTGACGACAGTTGCTGCAGAGCGGATGTTGATTGAGCAAGCAGATATTAGCCGTAGCAAACGCAAAAAAGTTATTGATAAGTTAGCAGCGCAGCTTATTTTACAAAATTATTTAGATCGCAATTTTTAGAAAGAAAACGAGGAAGAATAGTATGGCACATGATCATAACCACGACCATGAAGAACGTGAATTAATCACATTGGTGGATGAACAAGGAAATGAAACCTTGTTTGAAATTCTTTTGACCATCGATGGTAAAGAAGAATTTGGAAAGAACTATGTCCTTTTGATCCCTGCAAATGCAGAAGAAGATGAAAACGGCGAAGTTGAAATCCAAGCTTATTCATTTACAGAAAACGAAGACGGAACAGAAGGCGACCTTCAACCAATCCCAGAAGACTCAGATGCAGAATGGGATATGATCGAAGAAGTCTTCAACAGCTTTATGGAGGAGTAAAAACGTCCGGGGGACGTTTTTA
>CAJZGQ010000074.1 GCA_916048115.1 uncultured Streptococcus sp.
AATAATAGATATGTTTTATAGGATTTTGTTCTCAATGAAAAGATTCCGAGAATCAAACGATATTCTCGAAAACAAAAATAAATATATAATAAATTGTAAATAAGAGTGATTGAGAGCACTCAAAAAGACTAGCCCAACTGGGCTAGTCCTGTAGGTTCAGTTGTTTAGTTTGTAAAGTCAAGTACCATACGTCCTTGAATGGTTCCGGCTTCCATTTCGTCAAAGACTTTGACAGCATCTTCTACTGGACGTTTTTGAACGACAGGGACTACCAAGCCTTCTGCACCAAATTGGAAAGCTTCTTCCAAGTCTTTACGAGTTCCTACAAGAGAACCAATGACTTGGATACCATCTAATACAGTTTTCACAATGCTGAGGTCCATCATTTCAGAAGGAAGACCAACTGCGACCACGCGGCCACCTGCACGAACAGAATCTACTGCTTGGTTGAAAGCTACTTTAGAAACAGCTGTTACGACAGCAGAGTGAGCTCCACCGTTTGTTTTTTCTTTGATCAATCCTGGGACATCTTCGACTTCGCGACCGTTGATGACAAAGTCTGCACCAACTTCTTTCGCCAATTCTAGTTTATCATTGTTGATATCGACAGCGATGACATGTGCGTTGAAGACTTTCTTAGCATATTGAACAGCCAAGTTTCCAAGTCCACCAGCTCCATAGATAACAATCCATTGTCCTGGTTCAGCTTTGGCTTCTTTGATGGCTTTGTAAGTTGTAACACCTGCACACGTAATAGAAGAAGCTTGGGCAGGATCTAATCCTTCAGGTACTTTCACTGCGTAATCTGCAGTAACGATACATTGTTCAGCCATTCCTCCATCAACAGAGTAACCAGCATTTTTTACAGTACGGCAAAGGGTTTCACGACCAGTTGTACAGTATTCACAAGTTCCACATCCTTCGAAGAACCATGCGACACTGACACGATCTCCAACTTTTAGGCTCTTGACATCTGGAGCAACTTCTTTAACAATACCGATTCCTTCGTGTCCAAGAACACGGCCTGGAACTTTACCGAAGTCTCCGTGAGCAACGTGCAAGTCAGTGTGGCAGACACCACAGTATTCGATTTGAACAAGTGCTTCCCCTGTTTCAAGTGGACGCATGTCTTTGTTTGCAACGATTTCAACACCAGTACCTTCTGGATTAACAACAACAGCTTTCATTTTGTTCCTCCTTAAGTGAACGAGAAGCGATTTAGTTTTTTTGAAAGCGCTTCTTTAATAACTATGTTAATAATATCACAAACTTATCTGTTGAACAATAAAAAAATGGAAAAAAAGGGGGGTATTGATTAACCGATTAAGGATTTAGGGGACAAAAAGACATGAGGGCGTACCTCATGTCTGTTCCTATTATAAGAATAATTGAATTAATTGGCGCGCGACACCATCTTCATTATTCGTGAAATCAGTGATGGAGTCTGCATAGGGGAGAAGGACGGAGCTGGCATTTTTCATAGCGTATCCATGACCAGCTAGAGCTAGCATCTCAGTATCATTGTGCTCATCTCCAAAAGCAATCAAATCTTTCTGATCCATATTGAGTTTACCTAGAAGGTAGGTCAGAGCGGATGCTTTGGTCACATTTTTGGGATTGCATTCCAGAATATTTAAGGGACCACCCCAAGTATTAATAGACAGATTGTAGTCATAATGCCGATTCATTTCATCTGCCAGAGCATATTTGTCTTCCGCTTTCGTTTGAAAAAGGATACAGTTTGGGTCACTTGTTACCCGTTCTGGGTTGAATTGATTTTCTGGTTGGAAAGATTCAATACCGAATAATTTAGGGTCTGCGACTTGCTCATTTGGATCGGTAATAAAGAATTTATTGCGGTATTCGCCAGCGATAAAGTCTGCTTGGATGGTATCCCGGTTGGCGACCATATCTAACAGGTATTTTTTATCTAAAGTTAAACATTGTTCATCTGCCCATTTTTTCTCAGGCAAATGGGTGAGGGAGCCATTGAAATTGATCATCGGAGTATCAAGCTCTAGTTGTTTGTAATAGGTATGGGCCATACGGTAGGGACGTCCTGTTGTAATAATGATTTTATGGCCAAGAGCGCTAATTTTTTTAATGGTATCAATGGTAAAGTCGCTCAATTTGCTTTCGGAATTTAAGAGGGTTCCGTCTAGATCTAGAGCGATCATCTTTTTATGCATATTTCAGTTCCTTTCGAGAAGAATGAGACCATTATATCAGAAAAATCGGAAAAGCGCTCAAAAATCGAGAAGCGAAGCGGGATTTCTTGAAAGACGAAAGATCTTTTGGTAGAATAGATATAACGTTCGCAAATTGATTGGGAGCGAGAATGATGAAAAAGGAGTTTATTCTGAAATGGATAAGTTTTTTAAACTTTCAGGACATGGAACCACTGTTCGGACAGAGGTTCTTGCTGGTCTGACAACCTTTTTTGCGATGAGTTATATCCTCTTCGTAAATCCTCAAATGTTGTCACAAACAGGTATGCCAGCTCAAGGGGTCTTCCTTGCAACGATTATTGGATCTGTGGTCGGAACCTTGATGATGGCTTTTTATGCCAATTTACCCTATGCACAAGCACCAGGAATGGGCTTGAATGCCTTCTTTACCTTTACCGTTGTATTTGGTATGGGCTACTCATGGCAGGAAGCTTTGGGAATGGTCTTCATTTGTGGTGTGATTTCATTGATCATCACATTGACAAATGTTCGGAAGATGATCATCGAATCGATTCCGACAGCCCTACGCTCTGCTATTTCAGCGGGGATTGGGATTTTCTTGGCCTATGTTGGGATTAAGAATGCAGGATTTTTGAAATTTACGATTGACCCTCATACCTATACAGTGGTCGGAGAAGGAGCAGATAAGGCGAATGCAACGATTTCAGCCAATGCATCTGCTGTTCCTGGTTTGGTTGATTTTAACAATCCAGCCGTCCTCTTGGCCCTTGTTGGTCTTGCGATTACCATTTTCTTTGTTGTCAAAGGGATTAAGGGAGGGATTATCCTTTCCATCTTAGCAACGACTGTTCTTGGAATTCTCATCCATGTTGTTGATATCAGTAAAATCGACTTTGCAAGTAACCATCTAGGAGCTGCCTTTAATGATTTAGGCACGATCTTTGGTCAAGCTTTAGGATCGAAAGGATTGGGTTCGTTGATTTCCAATACGTCTCGTTTGCCTGAAACCTTAATGGCAATCTTAGCCTTCTCCTTGACCGATATTTTTGATACAATTGGAACTTTGATCGGTACGGGTGAAAAAGTTGGGATTGTTGCGACGAATGGGGAAAACCATCAATCAGTGAAATTAGATAAGGCCCTCTATTCAGACCTTGTAGCGACTTCAGTCGGAGCTATTGCAGGGACATCGAATGTAACGACCTATGTTGAATCCGCAGCCGGTATTGGAGCGGGTGGACGAACTGGTCTGACAGCCTTGGTTGTAGCGATCTGTTTTGCTATTTCAAGTCTCTTTAGTCCCTTGCTAGCGATTGTACCGACCGCTGCCACAGCCCCAATTTTGATTGTTGTTGGGATCATGATGTTGAGTGGTTTGAAAAATATCCATTGGGAAGATATGTCAGAGGCCGTTCCTGCCTTCTTCACTTCTATCTTTATGGGCTTCAGCTACTCAATTACTCAAGGGATCGCTGCTGGATTTATCACCTATAGCTTGGTGAAAGTGGTTAAAGGACAAGCCAAAGAAGTGCATAGCATGATTTGGATCCTAGATGTTCTCTTTATCTTAAACTACGTGAGCATGGCCTTGAATTAGTTATCAGGGAAATATTTAAAAAGGAATGGGAGTGGTTTCCCATTCCTTTCAGATTGAAGACAAAGTTATACCAAAAACATTCCTTAGGTGAGTACGGACGTCAGCGAACTTCTTTGAAGTTCCATGACTAATTATTGAGCCTAAGGTCTCAATAATTCCGAGTGCCTGAAACGTTATTGTTTCAGGCACTTTTCTCACAGCGGAAAGTTTCAGTATTTTCTTAAATCGATTTAAAAATTGGAACTCAAATTTATTTTTTTGCAGAATCACTTAACTTATTTTACTTTAAAATAGTTTGACTATCTATCTAAAAAGCAAACCTGAGTCGAACAATTTCTAAAAGAAAGAGCAGATTTTAAAAAAGTTTGGTATAATAGAGAAATGATTAGTCACAATGAAACGGAGCTGATTGCTCTAGGAAAACAGCTAGGAAAACTCTTAGAAAAGCAAGATGTGATCATCTTATCAGGTGATCTTGGGGCAGGAAAAACAACCTTCACCAAAGGGATTGCAAAGGGGTTAGGGATTGATCAGATGATTAAAAGTCCGACCTATACCATTGTTCGTGAATACAAAGGCCGCTTGCCTTTGTACCACTTGGATGTTTACCGGATTGGGAATGATCCAGATTCGATTGATTTAGATGATTTTCTATTTGGAGATGGTGCTACCATTATTGAATGGGGAGAGTTGATTGAGCCGAGTCTCTCGGATGCTTATCTTAAAATTTTTATCCGAAAATTGGAAGATGGGCGAGAGTTGGATTTTGAGGCTCATGGAGCGCGTGCAGAAGCTTTACTAGCATCCTTTGAACAGGTGGAAAAAACCGATGACTAAGGAAAAGGAAGTGACATTAGAAATTCGGCAAGCTGAAAGTGCAGACGCTGCTCTTGTCGTTGATTTCTTAAATCAAGTTGGGAAAGAGTCAGATTACATGACGCTAGATGAAGCTGGGATAGGCATGTCTCCAGCAGACATGGAGCATTTTCTAATGGTCCAAGAAATGGCGGATAACCGGATTTGCCTCTTGTTATTTCTAGATCAGGAACTGGCAGCTTTGTTAAATATCACTGCGGCTTCTCAACGGTCTGTTCAGCATATTGGAGATGTCTTTATTGTGGTTCGAAAAGCTTATTGGAATCAAGGACTTGGACAGATCTTGTTGGAAGAAGGAATCGAGTGGGCGTACTCGACCGGTGTTCTTAGGAAACTAGTCTTGAATGTCCAAGTGCGCAATGAACGAGCGGTTCACCTGTATAAAAAGTTAGGTTTTGAGATTGAAGGTTGCCAAGCTCGTGGAGCTTGTTCAGCTGAAGGAGAATTCTTAGATGTTTACCTTATGGGCAAACTGATAGATTAGAGAGAGAGTCTACATGGTTAAAAAAATTATTTTGATGTTTTTGAGCTTATTGACGGTAACAGTGATTGGGATCGGGGCCTATGGTCTCACCATCCTCAATCAAACAACAGGGACCCTCAGTAAGACCTATAAGGGCTTTGGGAATGAGACCAATGTCATCGCAGAAAACAAGCCGATGACCATTCTTTTGATGGGGGTTGATACAGGTAGTGGTTCTCGGGAAGATCCTTGGGCCGGAAATAGTGATACCATGATTTTGGTGACTGTTAATCCTCAAACCAAAGAAACAACCATGACTAGCTTGGAAAGAGATATTTTAACCAATATTACTTCAGATGGCGAAACAGTCCAAGCAAAATTGAATTCGGCATATGCTCAAGGTGGTGCCAAGTTAGCCATTAAAACCATTCAGGATCTCTTGAATATCCATATTGACCGTTATGTCATGATCAATATGAAGGGATTGGTTCAATTAGTGGATAAGGTTGGTGG
>CAJZGQ010000075.1 GCA_916048115.1 uncultured Streptococcus sp.
CGACCTTCTGTACGAAGCCATTCACGAGCAGCTGCTTCTCCATCTTTGATGTAAGCTTCTACTGAACCTGCCCATGTCGCACGTCCACAAAGAACACCGTTGAAGTTTGCACCAGATGCATGAGCAAATTCCAAGGTTTCTTGGAAGAGCTTAGCTGATACACCTGCACTGAGGTAGATGTATGGAAGGTTGGTTGCTTCTTCTTGTTCTTTGAAGAAAGCAGCTGCTTCTTCACGACTATAGACTACTTCTCCTTCTCCAAATCCTTCCACGAAGTTCACATTAACTGGAACTTCCACTTTCAAGACATCGATATTGAAACGAGGATCTGAGAAGACTTTCATAGCCTCAATCACCTTACGAGGTTTCACTTTCGCATATTCAGCAGAGGTTGCATCTGCAATTCCTTCATCATAAGCCAAGATTTCAAGGAAGAATGGAATATCTTCAGCAGCGCATTCAGAACCGATGCGTTCGATATAAGCTTGTTTTTCTTGGTTGAGTTCATCTGCACTGTCTACATCATAGTAGAGCAAGAATTTCACAGCATCTGCGCCTTGTTCTTTGATGCGTTTTGCTGACCAAAGGTTCAAGCAGTCAGGCAAGCGTTTGGTGCTAGATGTATCGTAACCTGTTTTTTCGTATGCAAGCAAGAGCCCAGCATCTTTGTCCAAGGCTTTTGTAGCAGGTAGACCATATTCTGGGTCCAATAACATAGATGAAGCATATTTTGTCAATTCATCTGCTACAAGGACTTTCAATTCTTCCATTTGTGCTACTGTTGGTTCTGTGTCTTGGTATTTGGCCATCAAGCGTTTCAAAGCTCCACGTTGGTCGAAGGCCAAAGCTGAAATGACACCGTCTTTTGTACTAAGACGTTCCAAATAGTTGCGTTTTTGTTCTGTTAATACCATTTTATACCTCTTTTACGATTAATTGTTGATACAAGGCATCATAGTGCCCCATGTTGACATGTCCTGTTTGTGCTTCTTGTGCATTTAACATTCCAAGAACATTTGCTTTCTTGAGCAAGTCTGCGTCACTCTCATGATGATAGAGACCAGATGCAATCCCTGCAACAGTCGAATCACCAGATCCAACTGGATTGACGACATCAATCTTAGGAATATCTACCTTATAGAAGACATCCCCATGCTTAGCGAAAGCGCCATTTGCACCAAGGGAGACAATCACCCATTCGATGCCATCAAAGAGAGAATCCTGAAGAACTTCTTTTAAATCTTCCACATTCTTACTCACTTCTTTTCCTAACAACTGTGATAATTCTTCATTGTTTGGTTTAATGACCGTAGGCTTGACAGCTGCTTGAATGGCAGCTTCTAAAGAAGCTCCCGAGCAATCGAGTACGACTGGTTTTCCTGCTTCGCTTGCAATCTTGACAAGGCTAGCATAGTAGTCCACTGGTAAACCAGCAGGAAGACTTCCAGAGATGGCAACAACCTCTACTTGTTCAACCAAGTGACGATAATGGTCGAGAAAGTCTTGCCCTTCTTTCTCAGAAATGGTTGGACCTTTTTCTAAGATTTCTGTTTGCTTGCCTTCGTGAAGGATGGCGATACAATTACGTGTATCTCCAGCAATTTCAAAGAAACGTTCCTCTATCCCTTCTCCTAAATGATCGAGAATGAATTGCCCCGTTCGACCACCAAGTAGGCCAGTCGCTGCCACTGGATCCTTTATCTCAGAAAGTACACGAGTAACGTTAAGACCTTTCCCACCAGCTGTCTTACTCACCTCAGCCACACGATTGACAGTATCCAACTGGAGTACATCCAAAGGATAAGAAATATCAATCGAAGGGTTCATCGTGACCGTTAATATCATACGTCACCTCTTAGTCGTGGTATTCACCACGGTCCCATTTTTCAAGGAATTCTGTAAAGAAATCAGCATCCGCTTGATGAGCATTATGGGTTTCCACATGTTGGATCTTAGCGATCAATTTTTTATTTTCTTCAGTTGGTTTGTATTCAGCGTGGATGAATGCTTCAATGATATCGCACATGAGCAATTCACCAGTAATTTTACCACCAAATCCGATGACATTTGCGTTCAATTCTTCTTTAGCATAGAGAGCAGTTGTCATATCGCGTACCAAGGCAGAACGGATACCAGGTACTTTGTTAACCGCATTGTTAATCCCAACACCAGTACCACAGATACAAACACCAAGATCTGCTTGGCCACTTGCTACGGCTTCACCGACTTTCTTACCAAAGATTGGATAGTGGGTACGTGTATGGTCATAAGTCCCAAAGTCGAGCACTTCGTATCCTTTTGATTTCAAAAAATCAGAAACAGCCATTTTTTCATTTGTCACAATGTGATCACAACCAATTGCAATTCTCATTTGAATTCTCCTCTCATTAGCACATCTTATTCAACATATCAACACGGATTTGGTGACGGCCGCCGTCGTATTTACCATTGACGAAGCCTTTGGCAATGTTTTTCGCCAATTCATCTCCAACAATTTCAGCTCCCATGGTAATCATTCGAGAATTGTTGTGTCCACGTGTCATATAAGCAGAACGTTCATCTGAAACTTCTGCTGCCACCATTCCTTTGATTTTAGTCGCAACCATAAATGGACCAGCTCCATAAGCATCAATCACGATTCCAAGATTTTGATCGTTTTTGTTCACTTCGCTCGCGACTGCAAGTGTCACATCTACAAAATCTTGACCTTCAGCGGTTACATCTACAACATCGAAGTTTTCTTTTACAAGAAACTCTTTCACGAGATCTTTTAATCTTAATCCTGCAGCATCTGCACCAATTACAATAGACATGTCCTGTCCTCCTTTTGTTTGTTTCAGCAAATATTCCTGTTGTTAATTTTTCACAAAGAAACATTTTCTTACTTTTGATATTATATTACACCTATTTTGAACGAAAGTCAACATTAAATTGTTTATTTTCGAACATTTTTTAAAAATAAAAACACCATATCTAGAAAAGATATGGTGTCAGTTTTCAAACTACATGGAACGATTATTTTGCATTTGCAGCATATTCTTCGTTACGTTTGATCATTTGTTTTCTGTACCAAGCGAAGATTCCGATATAGAATGCCAAGAAGACAACTACACCAAGGATAGCTTTGATATCACCAGTTGTTGCGTTACCGATTGTCCAACCGAGCAATTTTTCAACTGGTCCTTCAAGAGTTGAGTGAGTGATCAATTGAGTAGAAGCTACCCCTTTAGGGAAGGCATCAACACTCTTAGCCAATTGAGTTGCAAATGGTGCAATCAATGTACCTGAAAGAAGGAAGAGTGGCAAGAGAAGGCTTCCGAAGATGATCATACGGATCAATTTACCGCGTGTTACAACCAACAAGGCTGGAGTTACACCCATAGCGATGATCCCTGCAAGTGGCAAGATACCATTTCCGACTTTAGAAAGAAGCACTGCTTCGATCAACATGATTGGCGCAAGTACGTTGGCACAAGCCCAGATTTCAGCACGACCAGCGATAAATGGCCAGTCCAAACCGATGTTGAATTTACGTCCTTGAAGACGTTTAGTAGCAACGTTTGTAATACCTTGTGACAATGGTTCTACTGCTGCGATGAACCAAGAACCGATCAATGAGAACAATTCCAAGCAGACACCGGCAGTCAAACCAAGGCTCAACCAACCTTTAATAACCAATTCCCATTTGTCAGCATCTTGTACACCAGCAACTGGATGTGGAGTACCCATGATACCGATGACGATACCAAGAAGGAAACCGATAAAGAATTTAGATCCCCAGAAACCGATCTTCTTGTTCAATTTAGCAGCGTCGAAGTCGTATTTATCAAGACCTGGGAAGAATTTGTCAAAGATTTTATCCAAGACCATGATGATTGGGTTCATCATGTAGTTCATGTGAGTAGATGTCATAGGTGATGAACTTGGTGCATTCAACAAATCATCAAATGTTGGTTTCATCAAGTCTGAGTTGATGATTTTCATAACCCCTACAAGGACAACGGCAAGAGTTGCAACGAAAAGTGAAACTCCTTGGCTGACACCGTTATTGTCAGCATACCATTTGATCAAAAGACCAGTGATAGACAAGTGCCAGATATCGAAGATATCGACGTCAAGCGTATCCGTTTTCTTGATCGCAAGCATGATAACGTTGACGATCAACATAATCAACAAGAAGTAAAGTGTCCAGGCAGACCCCCAAGTAATGGTCGCAAGAGGCGCCCAACCAACGTCTGTGATATTCAATTGAATACCAGTATTCTCAACGAATTTTGCAAGAGATGCTGAGAAAGCTCCATTCAACATACCGATGATAGCACCGATACCAGTAAGGGCGATGGCAAGTTTAATACCACCTTCAAGCGCTTTGGAGAATTTCACTCCAAACAAAAGTGCCAATAGAGTTAGGACGATCAACATGATGATCGGAGCACCCATGTCTAGGATGGGTTTGAAAAACTTATTGGCAAAATCAATAATGCCATTCATAATAAATCCTCCCGATTTATGAATTTTTTTGTAATTTACAGCAGAAAGTGTTCCCAATTTTATAATTGGATAACGCTTACAATTACGTTAAAAAAATATTAACTTAATCCATGTTCTTTAATGGCAGCTTCGATGTTATCAAAGACTGGCGCACTCATCGCTGGAATACGGAACAAGATTGGTCCTGCTTCTACCACAGGAATACCAGGATCGAATCCCAAATCAGTCGCAGCAATTGGAGTAAAGATGTCATAACCAGAAATCAAATCTTCATTGACGTCTTTGACCATGACAGCGTCACAACGCACATCATAACCACGGTTTGACAACTCTTCTTCCAACGCATTCTTAATTTGGTGGCTAGAGTTAACGCCTGCACCACAGGCAGCTAAAATTTTAATCATTTGGATGTCCTCCATTATAAATATTTACGAATGTTTTAGGAAATAGTTTCCGTAATGTATTGATAAAGCTTATCTTCACTATCTAATTTCGATAGAGCTTCGAGATTTCCATTGGATGTAAAGAAATCCATCAGTTGGGCCAAAATATTGGTTTGGCTTGAGCTCGTATTATTGATAATAAAGAATAAGAGTGAAACTTGAACTTCCTTATCTGGAGCAATCATATTATGGAAAGTTACGGGTTGATCCAAACGAACCACGACCACATTCTCAGTGAGATTATGGACAATATCTGTGTGCGGGATCGCCACATTTGGTAAGTCCTTACCAAGAAATTCCATGTCTAATCCAGTCGGGAATGACTTTTCACGCTCAATCAAAGCGGAACGATAGGTTGGTGTCACAATCTGTCGCTCTTCCAATAAGCTTGCTACCTGCTCAAAGAGATCTGTTTGATCCTTGGCATGTAGGCAAAACACAAGATCTTTGTTAAAGAGTTGATTTAATCCCATTGTTGCCACCTCCTTATCTAACTATTTATTTATAGCTTCAGTATATCACTATATTGATTGATTGTCAATCATTTTTTGTCTAAATTTGTTTAATTTTGTTTGTATATTACTCTAAAGCGCTTTCTATCCGTCATTTTCCAACATCATTAAATCAGTAAAAAGAGAGTGGGACAGAAATCGGTAATTCGTTAGAATTCGATTTCGTCGTCC
>CAJZGQ010000076.1 GCA_916048115.1 uncultured Streptococcus sp.
TTGGGACGGCCTACAATCGCAATAGTTGGTAGGGCCATGATTTCCTCTTTTCTAAAGATAGGCGAGACCTCATTTCAAGAAGGTCTCTCTTCACTTCTATAATAGTTTGTGTTTTTCTAGTAGTTTTTTGGTTTCTTCTTGTTCAGGTTGCCCAAATTGAGCTGCAAGGCGCTCGCTCCAGCTGTCCGTTACACGCGCTCCAGCATAATCTGCCTGTACCTTGTCATAGGCAGTCACAACTGATAAGTCCTGTTCTTGGTATTCTTCTTCAAAAGCAACCTGCTCCAAGGGTAAGCGTGGTTTCACCGCATGCTGCTGATTGGGTACTCCAAGGGCAATCCCAAAAACAGGGTAGGTATAGTCTGGCAGACGGAAGAGTTTTGCAACTTCCTCTGAACAGTAGCGCAACATGCCAATAATGACTCCACCATAGCCGAGACTTTCAGCTGCCAATAGCGTATTTTGAGCTGCTAGAGCCGCATCCACTGAAGTGATCAACAAATTATCCACACCTTCCGGATGAAAATCCTTCTCATGAAGTTTGACAGCTTTTTCAGCACGGTTTAAATCCCCAACAAAGAGGAGAAATACGGCTGATTGGCGAATCGCTTCTTGAGGAAGCAAGTCATAGAGAGCTTCTTTCTTTTCCTTGCTCTTCACCACAATCACAGAATAAGATTGAAAGTTTTTCCAACTTGATGCCATCTGCCCAGCTGATAAAATTTCCTTGAGGTCAGCTTCTTTGATAGCTTCTTCCTTAAACCGGCGAACAGAAAAATGAGCATTCATTAAACGGATGGTTTCATTCATCGGCGATTGACTCCTTCCAAATGGATTTCCTTAGCTAAAAATTTCACGCGCTCCATGACACGTTTGGCCTGCCAGGTTTCATCACCATTGCGCGACGTTGCAAAATGCCGTTCCAACTCTTCAAAATTAAAGTTAGAGGTAAAGAAGGTCGGAAGATTTTCCTGCATCCGGTGCTGTAGAATCACTTGTAAGATTTCGTCTCGCACCCAGGCTGACATCTGTTCCGCACCGATGTCATCGAGAATTAAAATTTCGGCTTTTTTCACCTGATCTACGGTTTCTTTGACCAAGCCCGAACTGATAGCATTTTTGACATCGATAGCAAAACTTGGGAAATGTAGTAGAGTGGTAGAGGCCTGGCGTTTTTCGGATAAATCATGAGCCAGGGCTGCCATCATGTAACTCTTTCCTACTCCAAAATCACCATAGAGGTAAATTCCCTTTTGATACTCGGGATAGTTAGCTACAAAATTAGCTAATTCCTCAAAGGCCACAAATCGTCCCTTATCATCGAGCTCTACCTTGGCTAGACTCGCTTCTTTCAAAGTTGAAGGGAGATTGATCAAGTTGAGACGTTGGTTGATTGCAGCACGTTTTTGAGCTTCGATTAACTCTGGTGTCTCCTCATAAGTGACATCCGCATATCCTTCATTCATGATGAGGATGGGCTTATAACCTTTGGCAATGTAATCCGGATCTCCCAATAAGAAACGGTTGCGCTCACTGATGTATTGATTAAATTTTGAAATACTACGACGAATTTCTTGCTCAGACAAAGACTGGTCTTTGATAAAGGCAGCGACTTCTTGGTCTGCCAAGATCTGTGCGACCAAATCCTCATAGTTAAATTGACGCGCACGATTCATGTGAGACAGGGTTTGACCTACACTTTCCATCTACTCACCTCCTTGATTCAGTTTTTCTAACAGGCGTTGTTTCTCTTTAGCGAGATCCACCTTTTCTTCTTGACTGGTTTGATTTTGATAATGTGGTTGACTCCACTTGGGAACATTGTTTTGCTTGCCCTTGGCTGTTGTAGGACTCGTCCCCTTGTTTCCTTGAACCTTAGCCTGTTTCTGGCGTTCTCGAACTTTTAAAATCGCCAGTTCCGCACTGTTGACTCCTTGATAAGAAAAATCATTTCCTACCTTCAAAGCATACTTTTCATTCAGATTAGCAGACTGGGTCTTGTTAAAGGTCAACAATAAAATAATATTGATCACCTCATCTAGTAAGCCTAGATCAGCTAACTTAGATAGAGTCTTGCGTTCGCTCTGCGTAATGGTCGCATTGCGAACCTTTTTAATCTCCGCTAAAAATTGTAAGCTGGATTTTGCCTTAGCTTCTCTCAGAATAGTTTCTTCCTGACGGCTATAAGACACGCGGGGTTGCTCTTGGCTAGCCTGAGCCAATTTTTGCTTCATTCTCTTCGGAGAAATGGTCCGTTCTACAGCTGTTTCTTTTGCTAGGAGATAGGTTTCATACCAGGTCCATTGCTGCTCTTCTGCGATGGCAAAGAGGGCCAGAGTCGCTACTCCTTCATCCGCAAAACGAAGTCCATCACGCCCCATCATCCGTTTAAACATTTCCATATCAAACTGCTGTTTTTTACTGGCAACAACAGTCACCTCACCAGCATCTAGTCCAAATACTTGAGAGAAAGACACTTGCCGTCTAGTTCCTAAAGAGCGTGCTGGAAGCAGATCCTCCACTGCCTTTTCCCCAATCTTTTTTTCCAGTAAGCGTTTAAAAACAGCATTTGAAAAAAATTGTTCTGCCTCAAGAGGGGCATGTAATTGAATGGTGATCCCAACTTCTTCCTCATAGAGATCGATCAAACCCATGGCAATTAAACGATCAAAGGCAAGTAGCAACTGTGGAAATCCTATATTCAAATGATTGAGGATTTGCGCCAGTAAATATTGTTTTTCACCCTGATCATAAGAGGCGAGTAGATACCGATAAACCGCTACCGTATCCGTCTCCAAAATAGGCAGGTAATACTGTTCCAATGCAGCCCCTGCCGGTGGAAGAAGATTATTTTTTAAAAATGCGAAAGGCGTATTGGGCTTCATCTATTTTTCCTTTTTCTTCTTGGTTCCCTTCGTGATTTGTTTCAAGAGGGTCTCTAATTCACCGACATCCTTGAAACTCCGGTAAACACTAGCAAAACGGACATAGGTGATCTCATCCAAATCCGCTAACTCATCCATAACCAAAGAACCAATATACTCACTGTTGATTTCATTATCACTTTGGCTGCGAACCTTTTGCTCAATCCGGTTTACAATTTCTTCGATTTCATCACTAGAAACAGGCCGTTTTTGAGCCGAGCGGATAATGCCATTAAAGATTTTATCACGAGAAAATTGCTCGCGTGTCCCATCCTTTTTGACAACTACTAGAGTCCGTTCTTCTACACGTTCGTAGGTAGTAAAGCGATAATGGCATTCTTCGCATTCCCTGCGACGACGGATGGTATTCCCATCTTCAGCTTGTCGACTATCCACCACACTAGACTTACTTCCACCACATTTTGGACAACGCATTTGCTACCTCCTTAAACTATTTTAACACTTCATTTTACCATAAAATGAATCGTAAAGAAAGCAGAAGAACGGGAGATCTCCTTGTCCTCACTCCTCTTTGACAAATTAAAAAAGTCCTAAAACAATTTAAAACTAAAATCATTCTAGAACTCTCATTTGATTTTAAAGAGATAATTCAGCTTCTAAGCCATAGTGATCACTCACAAGCGGTTTATTTTGACCATCAAAAATGACATGTAGATTCTTAATTTCCCATTCTGGACTTGCAAAGACGTAATCAATTCGCAGTGGTACCTGATTATCCGTCCAACCATCGATTCCAGGACCAACAGTATAGGTCCCCTTTGTTTCTTTGGCTTCAATAAAGCTATCTTGGAGCTTTAGGGAACTTGATAAAATCGTTTCATACCCCTCTTGGCCAGCAGGATTATTGAAATCACCAGCTAGAATAAAGGGTTTTTCTACTTGGTTAAAATACTTTTCAATTCGTGGCCACTCAAATTGGAAACCTTTGTCCCACCAAGAAAGATGAACACTGCCAACAACGATCTCTTTTCCATCCACACTGGTATGAGCAACGGCCACTCGACGGGTATGGTAGTCCGTTGGATCATCCATATTGGATACTAAAATCTCATCTGCCTTCAAGGGTTGACGTGAAAGAACTGCCACCCCTTCATTTAGGTGATCATAGCCGATATGGTTGTAGGCCCAAGTCCAATAGTAGTGAAGCCCTTGGGCAGCCAACTCTTCAACCAATACGCGAACAAAGTGATCCTTATGAATGGCCACGGCTGATGGCGCGGCTTGATAATACTCATCTGTTTCGACTGTTTCTGAGGCCATCTCTTGATTGACCTCTTGGAAACAGATCACATCATATTGTGCTTCTAAAATTTGTTCCTTGAGGGTCTCAAATTTTTGCTGGGCATTCTCTTCCATCCAACTATGGGAATTTAATGTTAAAAATTTCATCCCCTGATTTTTCTCCTTCTTTTCAAATCAAGAAACGGCAAGAGGCCGGGTACAGTGCCCCAACCTCGTTTTCTTTGCCGATATCTCTTATAATTCTACTGTTGCAACTGGAGCATTTGCAGCCAATTTACCAGTATGTTCGACCTTAACTGATTTGATCGCATCTGCATTTGTGAAGACAACAATAGTTGATGTTTCACGACCTGCTTCACGGATCGCATCAAGGTCTGCTTCTACTAAAAGGTCTCCTGCAGCCACTGTTTGGCCTTCAGAAACTTTAACCTCAAATGGTTTTCCTTCAAGACTAACTGTATCTAAACCAATGTGAACCAAGACTTCCAAACCATTATCGGTTACCAAACCAAGGGCATGTTTGGTTGGGAAGACGCTGGTCACTTTACCAGCAACTGGTGAAACGATGTGGCCATTTTCAGGCTCAACCGCAAATCCGTCACCCATCATTTTTTGTGAGAAGACTGGATCTTTCACATCTTCGATGTTAATCACTTCACCATCTGCAACGGAATGCACTTCATCCGTCACACCTTTAAAGGTTGCTTCAGCTTTTTGAACTGCTGTCATTTGGCTAGGAAGTGTTTCAGGAATGACTTCACCTGAATCAAGAACGTCTTGGATATCAGATTTTAATACGTCAGCTTTAGGTCCGTAGATCGCTTGGACACCTTGTCCTTTCATGACAAGACCCATAGCGCCTTCTGCTTTCCATTGTTCTTCAGTACCGACTTTTTCAGCATCTTTAACAGTTACACGAAGACGAGTCATACATGCGTCAACATCTACGATATTCGCACGTCCACCAAGAAGGTTGATGATGTTAATCACTTGTGAGCTTGCTGAGCTTGTAGCAGCTCCAGCTGTTGCACCATCTCCTGAAGGGGCATCATCATTTTGTTCGTAGTTTCCATTACGTCCTGGAGTCGCATAATTGAATTTCTTAATCATGAAGTTGGCAATGAAGTACATGATAAATCCAAAGAGGACTGTTACCCATACAAAGTTAAAGATATCTAGTGCCAAACCAGCGTTGATAGCCATTGGAGTACGTGTCAAGAATTCGATTGAACCGAATGAGTGAACACGAAGGTGAACCAAGTCAGCCATTGCAAAGGCAGCACCTTGAACAA
>CAJZGQ010000077.1 GCA_916048115.1 uncultured Streptococcus sp.
TGTTATATGGTCCCGATAAGGTGGTAGAAATCTTCTATCAGTACTTTGTAACTCTATAACAATATTTTTTAAGGGGGGACATTTTTATGTCAGAACGTAAACTTTTCACGTCTGAATCAGTATCTGAGGGGCATCCAGATAAGATTGCAGACCAAATTTCAGATGCTATTTTAGATGCTATTTTAGAGCAAGATCCAGAAGCTCACGTGGCTGCCGAAACAGCTGTTTATACTGGTTCCGTGCATGTCTTTGGCGAGATTTCAACGACTGCTTATGTGGATATTAATCGTGTGGTTCGTGATACCATTGCAGAGATTGGTTATACTAATACGGAATATGGATTCTCAGCTGAAACTGTAGGAGTACACCCATCTTTGGTGGAACAATCTCCTGATATTGCCCAAGGGGTTAATGAAGCCTTGGAAGTTCGTGGGAATGCAGATCAAGATCCACTTGATTTGATCGGAGCAGGAGACCAAGGTCTCATGTTTGGTTTTGCGGTTAATGAAACTGAAGAACTCATGCCATTACCGATTTCACTCAGCCACAAGTTGGTTCGTCGTTTGGCAGAGCTTCGTAAGTCTGGGGAAATTAGCTATCTTCGTCCAGATGCCAAGTCACAGGTCACTGTCGAGTACGATGAAAATGACCAGCCAGTGCGCGTGGATACAGTGGTTATTTCAACTCAACACGATCCAGATGTCAGCAATGAACAAATCCGCGAAGATGTGATTAACAAGGTCATCAAGGAAGTGATTCCAGCTTCTTATCTAGATGAGGAGACCAAATTCTTCATCAACCCAACTGGTCGCTTTGTTATCGGTGGACCTCAAGGGGATTCCGGTTTGACAGGTCGTAAGATCATCGTGGATACTTATGGTGGTTATTCACGTCACGGTGGTGGTGCCTTCTCTGGTAAAGATGCCACTAAGGTGGACCGTTCTGCTTCTTATGCAGCTCGCTACATTGCCAAAAACATCGTAGCGGCAGGTCTTGCTAAGAAAGCAGAAGTGCAATTGGCTTATGCCATTGGGGTTGCTCAACCTGTCTCTGTTCGTATTGATACCTTCGGTACTGGAACAGTCGCTGAAAGCAAATTAGAAGCAGCAGCGCGTCAAATCTTTGACCTTCGCCCAGCAGGAATCATCCAAATGCTTGACCTCAAACGTCCAATTTACCGTCAAACAGCGGCTTATGGCCATATGGGACGGACAGATATCGACCTTCCATGGGAACGTTTGGACAAGGTTGAAGCCTTGAAAGAAGCTGTAAAATAATTAGTTGAAATGGAAAAGTTAGGGTCAAGTTGATCCTAGCTTTTTTTCGTTTTGAAAATTCCTACAGATGGAAAAATAGGTCGATCTGTGGTATAATAGATGCAGTATTTTGAATACGTTGTCCCTTTTATTTCCGTTGCAAAAAACGATAGTAAAAGGAAAAAAGACTTGAAAGAGATAATAAATTATTAAGATGAAAAAAATTGTAATAAATGGTGGTCGCCCTCTAAAAGGAGAGGTGACCATTAGTGGTGCAAAAAATAGTGTAGTAGCCCTGATTCCGGCGACCATTCTGGCGGATGATATCGTGACCCTTGATGGGGTACCGGATATCTCCGACGTGGCGAGTCTGATTGAAATCATGACCATCATGGGGGCTAAGATCGAGCGCAAAGAAGACAGTTTGATCATTGATCCACGTGGGGTGAAGAATATGCCCATGCCATTTGGAAAGATCAACAGTTTACGAGCTTCCTATTATTTCTATGGCAGCTTATTAGGACGCTATGGTCAAGCAACGGTTGGGCTTCCTGGTGGGTGTGACCTTGGACCACGTCCTATCGATTTGCATTTGAAGGCCTTTGAAGCGATGGGAGCCGCTATGACCATGGATGGCTCTAGTATGAAACTTGCGACTGATGGCAAGCCTCTTCAAGGAGCTAACATCTATATGGATACTGTTAGTGTCGGTGCAACGATCAATACGATTTTGGCAGCGGTCAAAGCTAAAGGTAGGACAGTGATCGAAAATGCTGCGCGGGAACCTGAGATTATCGATGTGGTGACCTTGCTCAACAACATGGGAGCCCATATTCGTGGAGCAGGGACAGATATTATTATCATTGATGGTGTTCCACAATTGCATGGAACGAGACATCAGGTGATTCCAGATCGTATCGAAGCAGGAACCTATATTGCCCTTGCAGCTGCTATTGGAGAAGGTATCCAGATCAACAATGTCCTGTATGAGCATTTAGAGAGTTATATTGCCAAGTTAGAGGAAATGGGTGTGCGTATGACCATTTCTGAAGATAGTATCTTTGTAGAAAAGCAGACGGGCTTGAAGGCCATCCAGATCAAAACGTCTCCTTATCCTGGTTTTGCGACTGATTTGCAACAACCGATCACACCTTTGCTCCTAACGGCTGCTGGACGTGGACGAATCGTTGATACGATTTATGAAAAACGGGTCAACCATGTACCAGAATTGGCTAAAATGGGGGCCACTATTTCGACCTTGAACGACCACATTATCTATGAAGGACCAAATCAATTGACAGGATCCAGTGTGAAAGCGACGGATCTTCGAGCTGGTGCGGCTTTAGTGATCGCAGGTCTCATGGCTTCTGGAACAACAGAAATTACAAATGTAGAATACATCCTTCGCGGGTATTCAGATATTATTCATAAATTGACTCAACTTGGAGCAAATATCCAGTTGGTAGAGGAATAGTGACAGAGCTAGAGATCTGATAGTGGCAGCTGGATACACGAACAATGGAGTTTGAGATGAATATTTGGACGCACTTAGCTGCCTATTCACTAATTGAAACACAAAGGTTGTATTTACGACCTTTTCTCTTTGAGGATGCGGAAGATTTTTATAAGATTGCTTCTAATCCTGAAAATTTACAATTTATCTTTCCTGCACAAGCCGATCTTGCCGAAACCCAGTATGTACTAGCCAACTATTTCATGAAAAATCCTTTGGGGGTTTGGGCTATCTGTGATAAGGAAACCAATCAGATGATCGGCTCCATCAAATTTGAAAAGTTGGACGAAATCAAAGGTGAGGCTGAGTTAGGCTACTTTTTACGCAAAGATTTTTGGGGAAAGGGCCTTATGACTGAAGCGGTCAAAGAGTTGGTTTATCTCTCATTTGAGAAATTTCAATTGAAGGAGCTTAAGATTGTCACCCATGTTGAAAATGCAGGGAGCCAAAAGGTCGCTTTAAAGGCTGGCTTTCGTCTCTTTCGTCAATTTAAAGGGAGTGACCGTTATACGCGTAAAATGCGTGATTATTATGATTTCCGCCTAGGTAGAGGGGACTTCTATGAGTAAACACCAAGAGATTTTAGACTATCTCGAAAAATTACCGATTGGAAAACGGGTCAGTGTTCGGAGTATTTCCAATTTTTTGAATGTCAGTGATGGAACGGCTTATCGTGCCATTAAAGAAGCTGAAAATCAAGGAATTGTCGAAACGCGTCCTAGAAGTGGGACCATCCGTGTTAAATCGAAAAAGGCTGTACTAGAGCATTTGACATATCGAGAAATCCAGGAAATTACCGGTTCGGAAATTTTAGCTGGTGAAGAGGGACTCGAAAAAGAATTTAATAAATTCTACATCGGTGCCATGACGGAGAAGCACGTCCTAGACTATGTATCTGAAGGGGGCCTTTTGATCGTAGGAGACCGCACCAGCATTCAACGATTGGCATTAAAGCATGACAATGCAGTCTTGGTGACAGGTGGCTTTGAGGTCAGTGAGGATGTGATTGATCTGGCCAATCAGGTACAAATACCAGTCATCCGAACTTCACATGACACCTATACCGTTGCTACTATGATCAATAAGGCCTTGTCCAACATGCAGATCAAGACAGATATCTTGACGGTGGAGCAGGTCTATCGGCCTTTTCATGAGTATGGTTATCTTTCTGAAACTGATACGGTAAGGGATTATTTAGATCTAGTTCGAAAGAATCGCTTTAGCCGCTTTCCGGTTGTCAATCAACACCAGATGGTAGTGGGTGTCGTGACCATGCGAGATGCTGGTGATAAGGCACCTCAGACGACCCTAGATAAGGTGATGTCGCGGACCATCTTTACCACCAATCTATCCACCAGCATTGCGACCATTAGCCAGCGGATGATTGCTGAAGATTATGAGATGATTCCTGTGATTCGCACTAACCAGACCTTGCTGGGTGTCATTACGCGTCGGGATGTCATGGATCGGATTAGCAAGGTGCAATTTTCGAGCTTGCCAACCTTTAGTGAGCAAATCGGTCAAAAGATTCAAGCAGAGAACGACTATTACCAATTCACAGTAGAGCCAAGTATGTTGGAGAAAAGTGGTGTTTTGGCCAATGGGGTCATGATCGAAGTGCTGATGAAGGTTGTTCGCAAGATGATGCAACACAGTGGGCGTAGCTTGATTGTCGAGCAGCTGATCATCAATTTTTTACAAGCTGTGCAAGTGGACGATGTGATCCGCATTGAACCACAACTTGTTCGGCGAACCAGACGTTCAGCCTTGGTTGATTTTAGCTTGTATCTAGATTTGCAGCTGGTCGCGAAAGCAACCATTACCATTAAGATTAATTAAACAGGAGAAATGAGGAGACAATGATTACATTAAAATCACAACGTGAAATTGAAGCCATGGATCGTGCAGGAGATTTCCTTGCCAGCATCCATATTGGATTGCGTGACTTGATCAAGCCAGGGCTTGACCTTTGGGAAGTAGAAGAATATGTCCGCCGTCGCTGTAAAGAAGCTAATGTCTTACCACTTCAAATCGGAGTAGAAGGCAGTCTCATGGACTATCCTTACGCGACTTGTTGCGGTTTAAATGATGAGGTTGCCCATGCCTTTCCCCGTCACGTCATTCTCAAAGATGGGGATCTCCTCAAGGTAGATATGGTCTTATCTGAGCCACTCGACAAGTCTGTTCTGGATGTTTCAAAATTAGATTTTGATAATGTAGCCCAAGTGAAGAAATACACGGAGTCCTATACTGGTGGCTTGGCGGACTCTTGCTGGGCTTATGCGGTTGGCAATGTTTCGCAAGAAGTCAAAGATTTGATGGACGTGACTAAAGAATGTCTTTACAAAGGAATTGAGAAAGCAGTCGTAGGCAATCGCTTGGGAGATATTGGCGCAGCGATTCAAGAGTATGCGGAAAGCAAAGGCTATGGCGTGGTGCGTGACTTGGTCGGCCACGGTGTCGGCCCTACCATGCATGAAGAACCAATGGTACCGCATTACGGTCGTGCTGGACGCGGTCTTCGTTTGCGTGAAGGTATGGTCTTGACGATTGAGCCAATGATCAATACCGGTACTTGGGAGATTGATACTGATATGGAAACTGGTTGGGCCCATAAGACCCTCGACGGTGGCCTTTCTTGTCAATACGAGCATCAATTTGTGATTACAAAAGATGGTCCAGTGATC
>CAJZGQ010000078.1 GCA_916048115.1 uncultured Streptococcus sp.
AGTGATGGTCCACTGGTTCTTGATCAGTGTGACCTATCTGAGAGAGATTTCATGGTTAGCTATTTTAGGTGCTGGATTGCTATTTCTGCTAGCCTGGTTGAAACGCGATGGGCTAAAAAGAGCCATTTCTTGGTTGACCTGTCATAAAACAGGCTTCTTGCTTTGCGCGATCATCTGTCAGTTAATCTTTATGATTTGTGCTGAGCTTTTGATCCGTCGGGATGCTGCGGTTGTTTTCAAAGGGGCATTTGATCTTCTTAAGCAATCTTCCATCACCAACTATCTCAGTCGCAATCCCAATAACATTCCGCTCTTTCTTTACGAGAAATTTTTCTATGTTTTCTTCGGGTCTAGCGGTTTGTGGGTTATGCAGGCTCTCAATATCCTCTATGTCAATCTGGGTGCCGTCCTCTTGTACAAACTGTCCCAGAAGCATTTCAATCAGAAAACAGCTGATCTAGTTTATCTCTTTTATGTCAGCTTGATCTGTTACTCGCCTTATTTCTATTCCATGTATACGGACATTCCTCCGCTTCCTTTGATCGCTCTTCAATTGTGGTGGGCCTTGGATCTCTTAAAGGAAGACCAAGCAGGGGTCTCTTGGAAGAAGATGTTTGGTTTAGGGATTTTATCTGGCGTGACCATGTTGATCCGTCCAACGACGATTATTATCATGATTGCCTTTTGGGCTGTCCTCTTCTTTAGAGGAAACTGGAAGGCCTTTGGCAAGATT
Source organism: uncultured Streptococcus sp. (assembly GCA_916048115.1). Taxonomy (GTDB): domain Bacteria; phylum Bacillota; class Bacilli; order Lactobacillales; family Streptococcaceae; genus Streptococcus. The sequence goes on from CAJZGQ010000078.1 coordinate 734, forward strand.
GCTACGGTGACCGTGATGATGACGGGCTTTGTCTTTGCAGGATTGAATACAGCGGTCAATCATCAAACAGTTGTACCAATCTTGAAACAAGAAGGGCTGGCTAAAGGACCACTCTTGTTTATCAATCTGGGCTTGACAGATATGGGGCATAACCAAGAAGATATGAAAGAGGGCTTGCTAGCTTATATCGATGAGGACAAGCGCTCGGACTACAACAATGGGCTTTTTAAGAAGGAAAATGTCATTAAAGAAATCAAGCGCCGTCTCAAGGAGTATGGACCTTTCGGTTTGATCGGTCATATCTACTACAAGCAGTCCTTGACAGTAGCAGAAGGGACCCTAGGTTGGCTTTACCGAGATGTAGAGTATGAGAAGACGCCATATATCAATCCTCTCTATGCGCCACTGACTAAAAACAATGGTCTGGCCAAATGGGTGCGAACCTATTTCCTCAGCACGGATCGCCCACAGTACAAGTATTATGAATTTGTGAAACAGTTGATCTGGATTGTCCTATCAGCTGGCTTGGTTGGGGCTTATCTCAAACGTCGAGATACAGATGCCTTCAATTTCCTTTCCTTAGCGGTCTTTGGTGGTTTGCTCTTCTTAACCATCTTTGAAGGTGGGAAGACCCGCTACCTCATCCAATTCTTGCCGCAAATTTTGCTAGTTGCTTCGATCGGTCTAGCAGGATTCAGCAAGAAAGAAAATACATAAAAACTCTCGCTTGTTTAACAGGCAGAACTAGAGGTTGGATAAAATGGTCCAGCCTCTTTTTTATCCAGTGGATCTGTATCAAATGTGGTATAATAAAAGATAAGAATTTATTGGATAGCGGAGAGTTTCCATGCAACATTCCCCCTGGCATGAAGCCATCAAATCCCATCTTCCGGAAGGGTATTTTCATCAGATCAATGACTTTATGAATGAGGTCTATAGCAAAGGAGTGGTCTATCCACCGCGTGACAAGGTCTTTAAGGCCTTGCAGACGACAGAGATGGATCAGGTCAAGGTCTTGATCTTAGGCCAAGATCCCTACCATGGACCGGATCAAGCGCAGGGCTTAAGTTTTTCTGTTCCGGATCATGTACCAGCGCCGCCTTCTTTGCAAAATATTCTCAAAGAATTGCGCTCAGATATCGGAGAGAAGCGGTCCCATGATCTTACCTCTTGGGCAGAGCAAGGGGTGCTCTTGCTCAATGCCTGCTTGACGGTTCCTGCTGGTCAGGCTAATGGCCATGCGGGACAAATTTGGGAGCCGTTCACAGATGCTGTGATCAAGGTGGTCAATGAGTTGGAGGAGCCAGTTGTCTTTATCCTCTGGGGATCTTATGCCCGTAAGAAAAAACCTGTGATTACCAACGATCGACATTTGGTCCTTGAATCAGCTCACCCAAGTCCTTTATCGGCCTACCGAGGATTCTTTGGTACCCAGCCCTTTTCAAAAACCAATCAATTTTTGATAGAGGCGGGACGCGAGCCGATTGATTGGTTAAGATAGGAGAAAGAAATGCCACAATTAGCAACAATTTGTTATATCGACAATGGGAAAGAATTTCTCATGTTGCATCGCAATAAAAAGCCCAATGATGTCCATGAAGGCAAATGGATCGGAGTGGGTGGAAAATTAGAACGCGGGGAAACCCCTCAGGAGTGTGCTGCCCGTGAGATTTTTGAGGAGACCGGCCTGAAAGCCAAGCCAGTCTTGAAAGGGATCATTACTTTCCCTGAGTTTACTCCAGATCTGGATTGGTACACCTATGTCTTCAAGGTAACTGAGTTTGAAGGGGATCTCATCGAGTGTAACGAAGGGACCTTGGAATGGGTACCTTATGATCAAGTCCTCTCAAAACCAACCTGGGAAGGGGACCACACTTTTGTCGAGTGGTTGTTGGAAGATAAACCCTTCTTTTCAGCAATGTTTCGCTATGATGGGGATCGCTTGCTAGAGACCCATGTTGATTTTTATGAATAAAGGAGAATGCAATGGTTGTCATTAAAAATGGTCGTGTCATGGATCCAAAGACCGATTTGGATCAAGTCTGTGACCTTCGCATCGAAGGAAAGAAAATTGTAGAGATCGCTGAAAATCTCCCAACGGATGGACAAGAGGTCCTTGATGCGTCTGGTCTAGTGGTAGCTCCTGGTTTGATCGATGTGCACGTGCATTTCCGTGAACCCGGTCAAACCCATAAAGAAGACATCCATACAGGTGCTTTAGCAGCAGCTGCGGGTGGGTTTACTCGAGTGGTCATGATGGCTAATACCAATCCGACCATTTCAGATATTGCTACCTTAGAGGAAGTCTTAGCTTCTGCAGCCAAGGAAAATCTCCACATTCATACGGTTGCGACGGTGACAAAGAATTTTGACGGTCAACACCTGACAGATTTTGAGGGCTTGCTTAAGGCTGGTGCGGCTGGTTTTTCAGATGATGGGATTCCCCTTCAAAGCACCAAGGTTGTCCGTGAAGCCTTGGAAGAAGCTAAGCGTCTAGGAACCTTTATTAGTTTGCATGAAGAAGACCCTGAGTTGAATGGCATTCTTGGGTTGAATGAAAACATTGCCAAGGAACATTTCCATGTCTGTGGAGCGACGGGTGTGGCCGAATACTCGATGGCTGCGCGGGATGCCATGATTGCCCATGCGACAGGTGCCCACCTTCATATCCAACACCTTTCCAAGGAAGAAAGTGTCAAGGTTGTAGAATTTGCCCAAGGATTAGGAGCTCATGTGACGGCAGAAGTGGCACCTCAACACTTTTCGAAAACCGAGAGTCTCCTCTTAACAAAGGGAAGCAATGCCAAGATGAACCCACCTCTTCGCTTGGAATCTGACCGCCTAGCAGTGATTGAAGGATTGAAGTCAGGCGTCATCTCCGTGATTGCGACGGATCACGCGCCTCACCATGCGGATGAGAAGAATGTTCCTGATATTACCAAGGCACCATCTGGAATGACCGGTCTTGAAACCTCACTTTCTCTTGGTTTGACCTACTTGGTCCATGCAGGACATTTGAGCCTGATGCAATTGCTAGAAAAGATGTCCTATAATCCAGCACGTCTCTATGATTTTGATGCCGGCTATATTGCTGTGGATGGACCAGCAGATTTGACCCTCTTTGATCCGGAAGCAGATCGCCTGGTATCGGATCATTTCGCGTCAAAAGCTGGAAATTCCCCATTTGTGGGTGAAACATTAAAAGGGAAGGTTGCTTATACTATCTGTGATGGACAAGTGATTTTTCAAGGATAAGCGATCGTATTCATATGAATCTTAAAAAAATGATGCAAGGCTTGGTTTTCTTTTTAACCAGCCTTCTTGTCTTTGTCTTTCTATTTCGTGCTTTGCTACCAACTGCGTCTCCTCGTATGACTAAGCCCAAAACGGCTGCGAAAGAAATCACCTATACTTATGTAGCTCTAGGAGATTCACTGACCAAAGGTGTTGGAGATAGTACCAATCAAGGGGGCTTTGTGCCCATCCTTGCTCAAAGTCTGTCCAATGAAAATGATGGCCAGTACCAGCCTGTCAACTATGGTGTAGCTGGAAATACAAGTGCTCAGATTTTAGAACGACTCAAGAAGCAAACAGACCTTCAGAAGGATCTCAAGAAGGCGCGTGTTATGACCTTAACGGTTGGAGGAAATGATCTACGCAAAGTCGTTGTCGATCATCTGAGTGATTTTTCTCTATCAGATATCCGAAAACCGCTCAAGAATTATACAGCTAACCTCAAAGAAATTATCACAAAAGCAAGAAAGGACAATCCCCATCTTCCTATTTATGTAGTGGGGATCTACAATCCTCTTTACCTGAATTTTCCTGAATTAACCAGTATTCAGACGGCTGTAGATCGTTGGAATGAGACAACTGAAGAAACCATCGCGCAATTTGATCAGGTCTATTTCGTTCCTATCAATGATCTGCTATATAAAGGAATTGATGGCAAAATGGGCGTATCAGAAATTAGTGACGGGAAGACAACCGTTATCAATGATGCCCTGTATGAAGAGGATAGTTTTCACCCCAACAATACGGGCTATGAAAAGATGAAACAAGCAATATTGGAGAAAATCAATGCCACGAAGAAAACTTGGAGTCAAAAATAATCCCATAAAAGAAAAGATCCCCTTCCTTCAAAAAATTAATATTTGGAAATGGTTATTTTTAGGCTTAGTCAGCCTTCTCTTGGCCTTTGCTTTAGTCGTGCAAGGACGCTTAGCGACGCCAAGAGAAGATGTTAGCCAGCTTCATCAAACAGTTGGTACCAAAGATGTCAAAGTTGGAACTATGACAACGACTCGTGATCAACTCAATGATACCATCAAATCGCTTCTGAAAAAATATAAGCTGTCCGACTACAAGGTCTATGCGGATAATCAGCAAATCCTCTTAGAGGGACAGTTGAGTCTCTTAGGAAAGGACTATCCCTTATATATTTACTTTCAGCCATCCAAGTTGGAAAATGGGAATATTCTCTTAACAGTGAAGGATTTTTCAGTCGGTACCTTTCAAATTCCTCAAAAAATGGTTTTGCGGCTTTTGAGCAAAAATAAAAATATCCCAGAATTTATCCAGATTTCGCCAAAAGAGTCTACCATCACCATTGTATTACCAGAAATTGATAATGACTTTGGAATCTATGTCAAGGCCAATACCATTGATCTCTATAATGACAAGATCGTTTTTGATTTGTATC
>CAJZGQ010000079.1 GCA_916048115.1 uncultured Streptococcus sp.
CCACAAAATAATAAGCAGTTGACCCTGTACCGAGACCGACAATCATGCCGTCTTTGACAAACTCAGCCGCTTTAATTCCTACCTGTTCTTTTAGGTTTACCATCATAGACCTCCTTTTATATTCTCTTACAGTATAGCATATTCTGTAAGAGATTTCACTAATTAATTGAAAACCTTTCCAACTTTTAGTTCTAAAAGTAAAACCTTGCCCGTCTGCGGACTTTACGATAGAATAGAGATGAATCTACAGGAAAAGAGAAATGACATGATTACTAAAGAATTTGATACCATTGCTGCCATCTCGACTCCTCTCGGTGAGGGAGCTATCGGGATTGTCCGCTTGAGCGGAACCGACAGCTTTGCCATTGCGCAAAAGATCTTCAAAGGAAAAGACTTAACCAGCGTGGCTAGCCATACCCTCAACTACGGTCACATCGTGGATCCGGATAAGGACGAGGTTCTCGACGAAGTCATGGTTGGAGCCATGCGCTCACCTAAGACCTTCACCCGTGAGGACATTATCGAGATCAATACCCACGGCGGTATTGCAGTGACCAATGAAATCCTGCAATTGGTCATCCGTGAGGGAGCTCGTTTGGCCGAACCTGGTGAATTTACCAAGCGAGCCTTCCTGAACGGTCGGGTCGATTTGACCCAGGCTGAGGCCGTCATGGATATTATCCGCGCCAAGACCGACAAGGCTATGAATATAGCCGTCAAACAATTGGACGGATCCCTATCTGATCTGATTAACAACACCCGCCAAGAAATCCTCAATACTCTGGCTCAAGTCGAAGTCAACATCGACTATCCTGAGTACGATGATGTCGAGGAAGCTACCACTGAGATCATTCGTGAAAAGACCACCGAGTTTGAAGCCCTCTTGACCAATTTGCTGAAGACAGCTCGCCGTGGAAAGATCCTGCGTGAAGGGATCTCTACAGCTATCATCGGCCGGCCAAACGTCGGCAAGTCTAGTCTTCTGAACAACCTTCTGCGCGAAGAAAAAGCCATTGTGACCGATATCGAAGGAACCACCCGGGACGTCATCGAGGAATACGTCAACATTAACGGCGTTCCCCTCAAACTGGTCGATACGGCTGGGATTCGTGAGACTGAAGACATCGTCGAGCAAATCGGTGTCGAACGTTCGAAAAAAGCCCTCAAGGAAGCTGATCTGGTCCTCCTGGTCCTCAATGCTAGCGAACCCCTGACCGATCAAGATCGCCAGCTCCTTGAGATCTCAAAAGATAGCAACCGCATCATCCTCCTCAACAAGGTTGACCTCCCGCAACAAATCGAGTTGGATCAAATCCCTGCAGATCACATCAAGATCTCTGTCCTTAAAAATCAAAACATTGACCAAATCGAAGACCGGATCAACGCCCTCTTCTTTGAAAATGCAGGTCTGGTCGAGCAAGATGCGACTTATCTCTCAAATGCCCGTCACATCTCTCTGATCGAGAAAGCTGTTGAAGCCCTGCAAGCTGTCAACGAAGGCTTGGCTCTAGGTATGCCGGTTGACCTGCTTCAAGTCGACCTCACCCGCACCTGGGAAATCCTCGGAGAAATCACAGGGGACGCTGCTCCAGATGAGCTCATTACCCAACTCTTCAGCCAGTTCTGTCTTGGTAAATAAATCTATTTTAAGATCATATACTCTTAGAGACTTTCCTTAGGTGAGTACGGACGTCAGCGAACTTCGAAGAGGTTCCATGACTTAGTTTTGAATCTAACGTTTCAAAACTCCCGAGTGAGGCTGGGACAAAAGTCCTAGCCTCTCAATTGTCTTTGGATTATCGAGCAAGACGCAGTGGTTGAGTGGGCTCTACTACGCTGATTCCATCAGCTTTCACAGCCCTACTCAACTGTGCGGAGGTGGGACGACGAAATCGAATTCTAACGAATTACCGATTTCTGTCCCACTCTCACTTTTCTCACGGCAGAAAGTCTCAAATATTTCTTTCAAAATAGAATTTAGTTTACAGCTATCGTATCACCCAGTTTATACAAAAGTAGAAAAACAATGTGTCCAAAATAACAAAAATGCGTATGTGTGCAAACATACGCATTTTTGGTTTATTTTCCTTGTTCTAATCGCTCAACAGTTTGATAAGCTAGGTAGATCAGGAAGAGACCAGTAGCATTCAAGACTGGAATGGCAATCGGCAACTCAGTCACGATTTGTGAGAAGGGTGAATTTCCAACAAAATGGAATCCAAACCCAGCTACTAAATAGCCCCAGCCTGCTAGAGCTAGATCCTTGCGTCCTCTGCTAGCTTGGACAATCAAGTAGAAACCGAGCATGACAAGGCCTGTGTAGACCCAGTGAGACATGGGCGCATTGGCTACACGACCGAGAATCCCTGACACCGTGTAAGAAAAGCCATCTGGCAGATCCTGACGGATATAGGCAAAGTCCTCCACGATCTGGAAGCCAAGCCCAGACGCAATAGCTAAGAGGAAGATCGACTTGATCCGACGGACACTGAACAAATAGAGAACAAAGAAGATGGGAATCAACTTAAAGGGTTCCTCAAAGAGTGGCGCAGCGATGGCACTCTCGTACTGGTTCCAAAATTCGCTATTTGGAGCGATAGCTTGAATCATGTCATGGAAATAGGTATTAGCAAAGCTAGATAACCAACCAGCAACAAAGCCCCCACCTAGTAGAGAAAAGAGCACCGGTACCCAAGACAACTTCCACTTCTTCGCGAAATGAAAGAGGGCCCAGACAGCAGGAATCGCATAGACCAGGAGGATCAGGGTTGAAAGACCCACAATCCCGTACTGGCTACCAGACATCCAGCCTTCCGTCAGTGACTGGGTCTCATAGGCCAGCCCAATCGCTAGCAAGAGTAAATAGAGAAACAAAATCGATTTACGTTTCATAAAAGACCTTTCTATGGTGAAATGAAAAAGGCTGGAGGACCAGTCTTTTCCGTGTAGTATCATTGTAACAGGATCAGCTTAAAAAAACAATAAATGTGGATTGGTGAGAAGAATGTAAAACGTAGATGCCGACAGATGGTTGACTGAATTTAGTTACTTAACCACCAAAGCTCCATTTTCCTCCGTCGCCAAGAGCTTCTCATCTTTATCATATATTTTAAGTTTTATACTACTTGGTGTTTTTTGAGTTGCATTGTATTGCTTTACTATCTCTTCTTTTAAATCAAAAAGCGTCTTACAATAATCTTTTGGATTTATATTCGCTAAAGATAGCATATTTTCTGATGCAGATAAGACAAGGACCAGATATTCTTCATTATAATACACTTTCCCCATCTCAATTTCGCCATTGATTTGATTTTGAAGCATATAAGCAAATACTACATTAGGTTTTTCATTTCCAACCAATGAGGTAGGGGCTTGATTCATCCCTTTGACCACTGATTCTTTACTTTCCTTTGTAGAATCTTTTACATTCTGTTCAGTAGACTGCTCTTTTTTGTCTTCATTCTTCACTTCTTTTTGCGCGCACGATGACAGAAATAGCGAGAGAATGGTCATTGTTGCAAACATAGTTTTTTTCATAGATTTTCTCCTTTTATTTTTACAAGTAGAAAACGACCTGTAATTAACCAAAATTGCATAAGCTTCCTGTAAAAGATATTACAAACCTTTAATTTTATAACCTAATAGGTCATTAGATCTTTAATAGTTTAAAAAAATTTTTATCCAATATTATTCTACCATAATCACTCTTACTTCAGTACAGCTAGGATCTGGCGAATCATGTCTGGATCACCGTCAGGCAAGGTCACCGTCTCAGCATGGTCCAAGATCCCTTGGATAAATTGCGTCATAAACTCTTCACTATTGAGTTCATCTGCAGACTGTTGCCAGTGACTCGGTACAGGATAGATCGTCACTGTCCCATCACCGTTGGATGCATAAGTCACATGACCTTCTGCGGAAATTGGTGTAAACAACTGACGAACATCTTTAGGATAGTCAACTCCTAACCCACCAAAGTAAATTTTTGTACCAGCACTCTTTTCATTAATACTCAATTCTGTCGGTACAGACTTAATCACATAAGCCCAGACACGCGCAGCTTCGACTTGAGCAGCGGTGTAGCCTGGATAATCATTCTGATCTGCCTTCTTCGAAGACTTGACCTCGCTATCCGATCGAGTATTCCACTTCTTGGCCTTACTCGTCTTATACGTACTACTGCTATCATCTGTATCTACTTGCTCCCGATCTTTCGGCTGCTCTTTCTTGCGATAGTAGAAATTGTCATCATCGCCATAAGCTGGTGACTGACCAGCCCAGATCCGATCCTTGGACTTATCCGAAGCATCGTCTTTGCCCGCTTTCTGACCTTTTGGAAGGAGCAAGAGACCGTAGCCTCCAACACCCGACTTGGCACTGACCGTCATCTCAGCGATCTGATCCTTCTGCTTAAAGCTCGATGCATCAAGCTCAGCATCCTCGCTGACCAAGCCCTTGTCATCAAAGACCAGCTCATTGCCACGCCCATCGATCCAAGTCCCCTTGATACTCGAATAGTCCTTAGCCTTAATGGCTTTCAAATCCATACCAGACTGTTTTTTTTCTGAAGTGCTGGACTGCTGGGTATCCGAACTCTTAGGCGTCACCGTCTTCTGAGGACGACCACACGAAGCCAAGACCAAAGCAGAAAGCATAATCAAAAAACCTTTTTTCATATCAATCTCCCTTCACACACCTACTATTTTAGAAAAATAAGAAAGGTGAGTCAAAGAAAAATCGGAGGGGGAGAATCAATTAATGACCTAAAAGTCTGTAAAATTATGATTTGAATTTCTCAAGAAAAAGAAGCTCAATGTATCGAGCTCCTAGACCATCATTTTTTTGTTTTTCTTGTTTTGGGACTGTTCGAAACAACAAAGCTCTATAACTAGAAACATTGATACTATCAACTCCACACATCCCACATAGACAGTTTCCCTTATGTTTTTTAATATTCTTCAAAACTAAATCTTATACAAATTATTTAATTTTTCTAACTCTAATATATTCATACATACTTCTACTCCAGTAACTACCCCCTTGCTATGAATAAATCCACAAGAAAACACAATCCTCTCCTTACTCAAAATATTTGTCAATACTACTAATGCTTCTAAAACATAATCCTCTATTGTAATAAAACTATTATTTTCATCTTTCAAAAACTTTATAAATCCAATATCCTTACACCTATCACCAAAATAAAACCTAAGTGATTTTAAATAATAATCAAAAAACACATCACTCTCCATAGAAAATCCCTTCATTTTTAAAATATTCTATTATATCATACAAAAAATAAGTTTTGTGACCATTCGAAACAACACAGCAAGTTAAAATAAGGCTTTGTCCGTATCCGACTTGAAAAAGTGTGCACCGATTGATATGTACCCAGATTCCTGGACACATTTTTAAATTAAGCTGAACGCATG
>CAJZGQ010000080.1 GCA_916048115.1 uncultured Streptococcus sp.
TTCCAAAAGAAAAACGCGCCCAAACCTAGACACGAAAGTACAATACGCTTCTTTTAATTGATACGTTTTGTCCTCGGTAGGATTTTTATGAGTCGAGCTCCCCTACTGTCTTAGGCAGTTTTTTCAAACCGTAAACTAGTTTATCACATATAAAAAAAGAATGCAAGTACTTTTGCAAACTTTTTTTATATTTTTTAGTCGTTGTAAAGACTCTTGATATTATTCAACCAAGCATAGGCAAGTCCCATTAGGACTCCTCCTCCTACCCAGTTGGCAAAGAAGGTAACACCATAGTGACGTAAAATATTTAAAAATTCAAAATGTGGCAATTGGCTAGATACTGAATTAAAGCTTAATAATGAGAAAGAAGCAAAATTAGCCGCCAAGTGTTCATTGGTCATAAAGACAAACATATAAATAGCAGATAGGGCTAAGAGCACCTTCGCTGTTTCATCTTTGAAATATAGATAAGAAAGAATAGCAATATTTACAAAGATATTGGCAATAACCCCTTCAAAGAAAACGACTTGATTGCTCCGTTGGAGTTTATTTTCTGCCACCGTGGCTAGGAATCCTTTTGGATCGATATGTGCAAAGGCAGTGGTTTGATTGAAAAGAAAAGCTACGATTAAAGCACCAATTAAATTAAAGAAGGTACAATAAAGAAGAATCTCCAAAGCTTTCTTCCAGTGAATTTTCTTTAGATAGGTTCCCGCCGTCAGATACATCATGTTTGATGTGGTTAATTCCGCATTTAAGAATAGGAGGTAAACGAGCCCCCAAGCAAAGATGAATGGAAATAGAAAACGACCTGATCCAGGTACGAAGGTATTCAACAAGTCTGCAGCAACTGCTCCGACCGCCGTACTTAAAGTAAGAAATCCTCCAGCAAAAATAGAACGGACTGCATAGCGAGTTTTAGATTTCTGATAGAGATCTTCCTTCTTATTACACGCCGCTCCAACTTTTTGAATAAAATTAGATTCAGACATACTATTCTCCTTATATAATGTTTGTGAATAAAATCATTATATCATAGAGAGAAAAGTTTGAAAAGGTTTTCAGGAAGAATTCTTAAATTTTCACTATGTACGTTTTATATCGAATAACACAATGTACCAAGAAAAAAGAAAAAACAGGCAGATGCCTGTTTTAGTTTTAATAATTCAAACGGTTTGCCCAAGCGATATCCAAATTCAAGATTTCTTGTGAAGTGAACTGTTGACGATATGGATTGTATACCGAACCTGTAATACCACCTTGAACATTTGGTGAATCGTATTGAGTTAAATTATAAGTTTCAATGATGTTATTAAGTTTTGCATAGTAGCTTGTGTCTGTCGCATAAACCCCTGTCAACGCTGCTGTTGCATCTTGATAACTAGAGGTGTTGCTCTTCCAAGCACCTGCAAAATGTCCTTGTTTCAAAACAGCTACATAGTCTTGCAATGATTCATAGTAAGATGGGTAAGAACGAAAAGCGTCATTAATCGTATAGGCATTTCCAGCACCGTCATCTTCCCAAGTTTGCATCACTGCGGATTGACCAGCATAACTTCCTTTAATACCGAAAAGGTTGTAATGTGGATAAGAAGCCAAACCAGACTGTCCTGATCCACTTTCCAAGATCGCTTGTGCAATCATAACGGAAGCATAAAGATCATTCTCTTGACCAAGCTGACGAGCTGACTCACCAATTTGTGAGATGAAAGCTTCAGTTGGGTCTGAGTATGCTTGGTAAGTTCCATCATTAGCACCAACTGATGTTACGTGCTCGCTCATAGCAGCAGCAAATGTCCCCACTGCTAATACAGAAACGAACAAACCAAACAATTTCGTTTTATTCCGTATTTTCTTCTTCATAATACAATTTATCTCCAATTGTTTTTTTATCATCTTTTATCTTTATAGAGATTATACCATATAAATAGAAGAAAACAAAGCCACTTATATTACACTTCTATTACAATTGCGAGATAAATCCAAAACAAAAATGACATTTTCATGTCATTTCAATTTATTTCGTAAAACGCATTTTCCAAAATAGCATCCCATGACTTCTCTAGTCCTTCCTTGGTTACCGAAGAAAAGACAATAAAAGTATCTGCTGGATCAAAATCCAGTTTTTTCTTAATAATAGATTCATGTTTGTTCCATTTTCCACGTGGAATCTTATCTGCCTTGGTCGCTACTAAGATCACAGGGATCTCATAATATTTTAAGAATTCATACATCTGAACATCATCTGCAGAAGGTTCATGACGAAAATCGACTAGACTAACGACTGTTTTTAAGTTCTCACGACTGGTGAGGTATTCTTCAATCATCCGTCCCCACTTCTCGCGCTCTTTTTTAGAGACACGTGCATAGCCATAACCAGGTACGTCTACCAAACGGAGTTTATCATCTATATTGAAGAAATTTAGCAATTGGGTTTTTCCTGGTTTACCAGATGTTCTGGCTAGGTTCTTTCGATTTAAGAGAGTATTAATAAAAGAAGACTTGCCGACATTTGATCGACCGGCAAGTGCAACTTCTGGAATCTCATCTTGAGGATAATGACTCTTATTTGCAGCGCTTAAGAGGATATCCGCATTATGTGTGTTAATTTCCATATTTTATCTTTCTAGGCTGTTTCAAGAATTGGTTTTTCAGTTCCATCTACAGCTTCTTTTGTGATTCGAATAAGTTTGACATCTTCTTTACTTGGAATTTCAAACATGACATCCATCATGGTTTCTTCGATAATCGAGCGAAGTCCACGAGCTCCAGTTTTTCTTTCGATAGCTTTATTCGCAATCTCTTGAAGGGCTTCATCGTCAAATTCCAATTCAACATTGTCATAAGAGAGCAAGGTTTGGTATTGTTTTACCAAGGCATTGCGTGGCTCTTTTAGAATACGGACAAGGTCGTCAACTGTCAATTGCTCAAGAGCCGCAAAGACTGGAAGACGTCCAATCAATTCTGGGATAATTCCAAATTTTTGAATATCTTCTGCAATGATTTCTTGCATGTAAGAGCTGGATTCATCGATGGCTTTATTGTTCTTACCGAAACCGATGACTTTTTCACCGAGACGTTGCTTAACAATTTCTTCGATTCCATCAAAGGCTCCTCCTACGATGAAGAGAATATTCTTGGTATCTACTTGGATCATCTCTTGTTGAGGGTGTTTGCGTCCCCCTTGTGGTGGTACACTAGCGACAGTTCCTTCGATAATCTTCAAGAGGGCTTGTTGCACCCCTTCACCAGAAACGTCACGCGTGATAGAGACATTTTCACTCTTCTTAGCGATCTTATCGATTTCATCGACGTAGATGATGCCTCGTTCTGCACGCTCGATGTTGAAATCAGCTGCTTGAAGAAGTTTCAAGAGAATATTTTCAACGTCTTCTCCCACATAACCGGCTTCTGTCAAGGCTGTTGCATCTGCAATGGCAAATGGGACATTCAGACTACGTGCTAAGGTTTGGGCCAAGAAAGTCTTACCTGAACCAGTAGGGCCAATCATGAGGATGTTTGATTTTTGCAATTCAACATCTGTCTCGTCTTCGCGCGTATCGTGGAAGTTGATGCGTTTGTAGTGGTTATATACCGCTACAGCAAGGGCACGTTTGGCACGATCTTGACCAATCACATAGTGGTTCAAGATATTGAGCAATTCGATTGGTTTTGGAACTTCGCTAAGGTCTGCAAGGACTTCTTCTGCTAGCTCCTCACGGATAATTTCTTGTGCTAACTCTACACATTCATTACAGATAAACGCATTGTTCCCTGCAATGATTTTTTGGACTTCATCTTGACTCTTTCCGCAAAATGAACAATAAACCATCATATCATTATTTTGATTCGTTGGCATGTATTCCCTCTTTCTGTCATTTTCTGTTTCTATTTAGTTTAAAATAAGGTCATGTAAAAGGCGTGAATGGAATTCACAAGATTGGTAAAAGCATTTAGTAAGAATAAAATAGCGAGGCCAAACCGTTTTTTACGAAAGGTTTGTAAGGCGCAAATCAAACAGATGACACATAGGACAGCTGTAAAAAAACCAAAGACACTTCGCTCCATTAGTCTAAATCCTTTCTCTTATAATAGTTAACCGTAAAATCATATGGGTTCTTCTCATCTTTTGGATGATGGACTTGATGGACTCTTTCATAGTGGCTCTCTTCAAATTTTGGTGCCAATGTATCTCCATCAATCGTTGCATGAATCATGGTCTGGATTAACTCTTCCAACTGGTCAGCGAAGAGCCTTAAAATCTTACTGCCTCCAATAATGTAAAGATTCTTCTCTTGGTTCTGATACCACTCTAAGACTTCTTCTTTGCTGTGCATGACGAGTACAGCATCATTTTCAGGATCGTAGGCTTGATCTTGCGTTAAGATAATGCTAGTCCGACCTGGTAGAACCCGTTTTTTCATACCATCAAAGGTCACTCTTCCCATGAGAATCGCTTGCCCCATGGTTGTTTCTTTGAAATGCTGAAGCTCAGCTGGCAGATACCAAGGCATCACTTGGTCCTTTCCAATAATGCCATTTTCAGTTTGAGCCCAGATACCAATTATCTTTTTCATTCTCTCATCCTTTACACTGATACTTCTATTTTATCAAATTTTCTTATAAAAGACTGATTTCAACTATCTAGTTTAGAGGATATTTTTTCAAATACAAACAGAAAAAACCGCGAGATTTTCGCGGTTTTTCTTAGCCACAAGTTAGCTTAGTCTTCTTTTTTGCGTTTTGCAAATCCGAATAATGAGAGACCTGCTAAAGCGCTAAAGATTGCAAGACCGGCAGTAGAAGATTCTTTTGTTCCTGTGTTTGGAAGTTGTGCAGTAGGATTTTGTGGATCGATATACTTCACTTCTTCTTTCGTTTCTGGAACGACAGGAATCATTGGTTCTTCTGGTTTTGGTTGTGGAGTAGGCTGTGGCTGTGGCTCTGGTGTCGGAGTTGGATCCGGCATTGGAGTTGGTGTCACAGTCTTCTTGTAGATATGTTGAGTGTTTCCATCTTTATCTACAACAGTCTTCACGAAGTCATAACCTGGGATATCCTTCTTCGGTTGTTCCCCATCTTCTGTTGGGTTACCTGGGATTGGGTCCCCATTTTCGTCTACATATGAAGTCGTAACTTTTTCATAGACGTGTTCTGTATCACCATTAGGCAATTTCTTCGTTTC
>CAJZGQ010000081.1 GCA_916048115.1 uncultured Streptococcus sp.
TGGGACGACGAAATCGAATTCTAACGAATTACCGATTTCTGTCCCACTCTCTTTTCTTCCTTATAACCAACCCTTTTCTTGGGCAATTTTTGCCGCCTCGGTCCGGTTTTCCGCATCCAACTTGGTCAGAATGGCTGACATATAATTGCGGATGGTCCCGTTTGAGAGAAATAAGCGATCAGCAATTTCTTGGTTAGAAGCCCCTTTTGCGACTTCTTTTAGAACTGCCTTTTCTTGAGGGCTTAGAGGATTGGGATGGGTCAAAATCCCTTCCATTAATTCAGGCGAATATTCTTTTTGCCCTGCTAAAACGGTATGCAGAGTGGCCATCAAATCCGTAATGCGGCGTTCTTTTAAGACATAGGCATCGACTCCAGCCTTGAGGGCCCGCTCAAAATAGCCCGGTCGCTTAAAGGTGGTAACGATGACGACCTTGAGCTGGGGTTGTTGACTTTTAGCCCATTCCAACACTTCTAACCCAGTTTTGATGGGCATTTCGATATCTAAAATCGCAATATCGACTGGATGTGTTTCGAGTAAACGAATGGCCTCTTGCCCATCGCCAGCCTGCAAGACATCTTCCACATCCTCTTGTAGGAGCAAGAGCTGGCAGAGCGCATCGCGTAACATACTTTGGTCTTCAGCAACTAATAAGCGCATCTTATTTCCTTTCTTGATAGGGGATCCGTATTTCTATGCGGGTTGGCTTGTGACGACGACTGATCTCTAACTCTCCTCCCAATAAGGCAATCCGTTCGCGGATCGAGTGCAGATCCTTATCGGAAACTTTACTAAAGCCGATGCCATTGTCTTCTGCAACCATTTCTACACCTGTCTCGGTGGAGCAATAAGAGAGAAAGGCCTGCGTCGCTTTGGCATGTTTGATCATATTAGTGGCTAATTCCAGAGACACCATGGCCAGAGCAGACTCTAGGATCGGCGAGATGCTAGCTGTATCGAGCTCATTCTGAATCTCCACTTTGACTTGCGCCACTTCTAGCATTTGCTGGACAGTTTCTAGCTCTCTTGTCAGGGTTCGCTGCTTCAAGTTCTCCACAATCTCTCGGACTTGGTGCATGGACTCCTGACTGATGGTTTGAATCTCTTGCACCTGCTCCTGCGCCTTCTCAACTTGACCCAATGCTAAGAATTGATCAGCCAGGTCTGCCTTGACACTGAGCATGGCAAAGGTGTGGCCTAGACTATCATGCAGATCGCGGCCAATCCGATGGCGCTCGTTTTCTGCCAGCAAAAGATTGATCTGGGCATTTTGCTTGGCATGATCAGCTTTCAACTCTTCCACCATCCGAATCCGAATCATGCCGTAGGTCATGGCATGAGTAAAAAAGAAAATAATGATTAAAAATACCCATTCATACTCCATCGCACTCTGTTTGAAAAAGATGGCCCCAAAAAGCAGGAATTGCGATAGAAAAACTGTCCAAAGATAGGGAGAGCGAAAATTGCGAATCTCAAAGTGATAGACCAATAGGTTGCTGATGAAGAAATAAAACCAAAAATAGTTGGCGTTAATAAAAAGAGTATTTCCTGCTACATAGGCTAGGAGGTACAGCCAACAAATCCAGATCAGCTTTTTGTTTTCAGTAATCAAGATTCCTAGATAGGAAGCAATAAACAAGAGGGCTAAAAAGAAGTGCCAGTAGGGAACCTCACCCAATAAAATAGAGATAAATGGGAATCCCATAAAGACTAGGCTAGCGTAAAACATATAATGAATACGCTTGAGTTTTTCAATCATGAACAAACCTCAGAATGACGACGATAGACGATGACAAGGGTAAACAAGACCAAGGTAAACAAGGTTAAATAGAGACTAGCAAAGCCATTGACCTGCCCCTTATTTAAAAAGGTCTTGATCAGTTCCATCAATTGATAGGTTGGCAGGCATTTGCCAATAGCTTGCATCCATTCTGGAAAGACACTAATGGGCATCCATAGGCCACCCATGACAGCCAGTCCCATATAGAGGAGATTGCCCGCAACCGACATCAATTGACTGGAAGGAAGCAAGGTCAATACCAGACCGATAGCTACAAAAGCTAGACTTCCTAGGATGAGAAGGAAGGCCGCTAAGACCCAATCCTGTAGAGACATGTTCACATGCCGCACCACATGACCCACGGTAAAGACGACCCCAATGGATAGGAGAAAGTCTACAAAGAGACCCGCAACCTTTATTAGATAATATTCTACCATAGATACTGGGGTATGGCGCAAGACTTTTTGCCAATTATTGAGTCGATCGGTTTCAAGAACTGTTGGAAAGGAAAATAGAGCCGTAGACATCATGGAAAAAGCCGTCATGGAGAGGAGATAATCCCTCATAAAGTGAACGGGTGCCCCTGGTGTGTCCTGGTACATCCCTGAAAAGAAGAGATAAAAGGCCGTGGGCATCCCTATTGATAATAAATAATAAATGGCTTGGCGTCTGGTCAAATGCCACTCAACCACGCCAAGAGCTTTCATGCGTTTCATCTTCTCTACCTACTTCCTTTGTATTTTCAAAAATAGAATCCAATAAACTTCGATTGGTTACTTCAATCTCTTGGATCGAACAGCCTTCTTCTTGCAATCGAGTCCACAAACGATTGGCATCGCCTGTCACAACTTGAAGGGCATCAGGTTTGACCGTCACTTGACCAATTCCGTCCATCTCTGCCACTAGAGCTTGATAGCGTAAGGGCAGGGTGAAATGTTTTTCTACCTCTTCGCTTCTCATAGCGAGAGGTGTCGTATCCCGAAGCAAATGCCCCTGATGCAAGACCAAAATTCGATCGGCCGTGTGCTCTACTTCCTCGATGTAATGCGAAGAATAGACAATGGTCACACCCTCTTCCTTTAAATGCCCAACAATCTCCCAGAAGCGTTGGCGAGTGGACGTATCCATTCCCGCAGTTGGCTCATCTAAGAAAAGTAAGCTAGGACGACCAATCAAGGTTAGAACAAAAGATAAGAGACGCTTTTGACCACCAGACAACTTACTAGCCAATTGCTTCTTTTGTTCTAAGCAAAAACGTAATAAATCATCGATTTCATTGACCGTTAAGGGATTAGGATAAATAGAGCGAAAGAAGTTGATCAGTTCCTGTACAGTTAACTTTTGAACGATGGCATTCTCTTGAGGGAGATAGGAGACACTAGCCTTTAACTGAGGATGACCAGGTGCCTTCCCCTCTACTTCAATAATCCCAGAAGTCGCTTTCATATCTCCCAGAAGACAGTTCATCAAGGTTGTTTTCCCAGCTCCGTTTGGCCCGATCAAGGCCAGACAATCCCCTTGTTCAACCACAAAAGAAAGATCTTCTAAAATGACTTTTCCTTTGATACTTTTTTTCAAGTTCTCTACTCTAATGACGCTCATGAGACTCTCCTTTCAAGCAGGCTTGGCCAGCTGGCATGATGACAAAAACAACCAAGGTCACTCCCGTTTTTTTCATTGCTCCATTTCCTTTTTAACAGCCTTGAGCATTTTCAATCCTTCTTGAACCGCCCAACTCATGATGCCAATCCCAGCAAATAATTCCCAAGGGAAATGGTAATAGAGGCTATCATTCTTTGAAAAGATCAAATAGACGACCATTCCAACCACTGTTAACGTAAACACCTTAAATAACCATTGTTTCATTTTTCTTTCCTCTTACCTTCTGACTTTATTATATGAAAAGAAAATAACGGCCACTAGATGATTTTGTCACTCGCTGACATGACAAAAGTCACTAAAAAAAGCCAAGTGACTTCACTCGACTTTTTCTCTTCTTAATGCCCTTCTTCTTTCATGCCATGCAACTTCAGGGCCTTGATCAAGGCATCCGCCTTCATATTCTTCAAGTCATTGAGACCAGCATCTTTGAAGTAAGAAATTTCTTCTAGAGACTTGGTATCAATTTGGTTGAGGTCAATCACACTAGTTGAGAGCAATTTCTTCTCTGGTGTAACACTATATTCCAAGCTAAAACCAGGAACGTTTTTTAACTTCTTGTAGTCTTCATTTTGTTCCAACAAAGCTTGAATGGCTGCTGTGAGTTCTTCAGGTGACTTCTCTGCTGCGATAGTCCCAAGTTGTTGGGGTAGATCAGCTGTCACTTCGATACGAAGGTTTTCAACCTTATCTCCCTTTGATTTGATGATATCACGGTGTTTTGTTCCCTTGATATCTCCAACTAAGGTTGTAGTTTTTTCTACATTTTTTACTTCTTTTTTAACAGAGGAACTGCTAGATGAGCTAGCGGGTGTTGTTTTCTTTGTTTGGGATTGCGAACAACCAGTCAATACCAAAATGGCTAGCCCAAGGGTTACAAAAAATTTCTTCATTTTTATAACTCTCCTTTCACATACTGTTATCAGTATAACATATCGCGTCTTTCTTGTCTAAAAACTCCACTTTTCAAACCATTTTCCCCTCATTTCAAGCCCTTCATTTTGAATAAAAAACTGATGAATTTGATACTTTTTGCAAAATCCCCTTTTCTTCACTAATAAAGCCTCATTGGAGGGCTCACTTCCGTCTCAAATTCTCCAAATCATATCGATTTCATAGGGAATCTCCTTCTTTTTCTATCTACAAAAAAAGGTTCCGAAAGGAACCTTCTGTTCAATTATTCTACACTAAACAAGTATGGATAGACTGGTTGCCCACCTTGGTGGATTTCCACTTCCACATCCTCATACTTCTCAGCAAGGGCTTGGGCCAATTCGTTTGCCAACTCCTCACTGCCGTCTTCACCGACATAGATGGTCACAATTTCACTATCTTCGTCCAACATATGAGCGAAGGTTTCTTCCAAGGTTTCCATCATATCTGGATTTGAAACGACGATCTTACCATCGACCATTCCAAGATTATCATTTTCATGAATTTCAAGGCCGTCGATAGTGGTATCGCGAACCGCTGTCGTCACACTACCAGACACAACATCGCCCAATGAAGCGCTCATGCGTTCGTAGTTTTCTTCGATCGATTTGCTTTCATCAAAGGCAAGAAGACTGGTCAATCCTTGAGGGATGGTCTTGGTCTCTACAACTGCTGCTGGTTGATCAATCACTTCTGCTGCAGATTGAGCGGCCATCAAGATATTTTTGTTGTTTGGCAAGATAATGATGTTGCGCGCATTCAACTCTTCAAC
>CAJZGQ010000082.1 GCA_916048115.1 uncultured Streptococcus sp.
TGCCGACCAAACCAGAGAAGATCAGGTCAGACTCAACAATTTCAGATTCCAAGGTTGGAATTTCGTTGCTTGTCTTATAAGCCATCATCAAGACACGGAGGGCTTGTTTGGCCAAGTCTTTGTTGGTAGCAAGGATAGCTTTCTTATCTTCATCCGTGATAGGGCGAACTTCCCCATTAACTTCAATACGCGTCACACGTTTGAGCAATTGATCAGGAGCCCCCTTGACAGCGATAAAGTAAGAACCGTCTGCTTCTTTATGAATGGTAGACATGAGCTTACGATCTGAGTCAAATGGCAATTCCGCCACACGTGGCTCACCCTTCAAGACTTCACGAACATCAAAGTTGTGGTCCAAACCAAACTGTACCAAAGCAGTCTCTGTTGGGTCCCCGATCAACTTGCCAGATGGATCCACCTTGGTATCATTGGCAAAGTTCATGATTCGAAGCGTATTGTTGCTAGCTCCAATTTCTGTTGCTGCACTTTGCAATTGACCGTTGGTATAGACTTTTTCAACCGTCATTTGGTTCATGGTCAAAGTACCTGTTTTATCAGATGCGATGATTTCTGTTGAACCAAGTGTTTCAACGGCTGGCAATTTACGAACAATCGAATTGCGTTTGGCAAGGGTTGTTGTTCCCAAAGAAAGAACGATGGTTACAATGGCAGGAAGTCCTTCTGGAATGGCCGCAACCGCAAGGGCTACCGCAACCATCAAGCCTTCCAATGGATGCTCTCCACGAACGAAGACACCAACTAAGAAAGTAATGACCGCAATCACAACAATTAAGTAAGTCAAGGCTTTAGAGAGTTGTTCCAAGCTTTGCTTCAATGGTGTTTCAGTCTCATCGGCATTAGCCAACATATCTGCAATCTTACCAACTTCTGTATACATACCAGTGTTTGTTACGACACCAATACCACGACCATAAGTTACGTTCGAGTTTTGGTAACCCATATTAACGCGGTCCCCAATACCAGCATCTGCCTCAACAAGACCAGTTACATCTTTTTCAACTGGAACCGATTCCCCTGTAAGAGCTGCTTCTTCGATCTTAAGAGAAGCTGCCTCTAACAAGCGCATATCGGCTGGAACCACATCTCCAGCTTCCAGAAGAACGATGTCCCCAGGGACCAATTCTTTGGAATCAATTTCAATCACGTGACCATCACGGCGGACACGCGCTAATGGACTAGACATATTTTTCAGTGCTTCGATAGCTGCTTCGGCTTGTCCTTCTTGGTAGACACCAAAGGCTGCATTCAAAACAACAACGGCTAAGATGATCATGGCATCTGTAAGGCCGTCCATTCCTTCTGTGATCACAGAGAGAGCTGCGGCGATCAGCAAGATGATAATCATCAAATCTTTAAACTGATCGATAAACTTAGACAAGAGGCTACGTTTTTCACCTTCGTCCAGTTCATTATGACCATAAGTCGCTAAACGTTCTTGAGCTTGAGCAGTTGACAAGCCTTCAATTGAAGAGTCCAATTCCTTTAGAACTTCTTCTTTACTCTGTGTATAAAACAAAGCTTTATTTTGTTCTTTTGACAAAATAATTTCCTCCTTATAGCTTTCTACTAGGTCTCTTTTGCACAAAAAAGAGACCTGTTTGAAAAAACAAGTCTCGCCGTTTAATATAGTGCCGGAAATAATTTCGTAATGACGACACTATCGCGGAAAACCGCCAGCTACTCCCTTGAGTGGTTTTATTATACCATTTTTATAGAATAAAGCAAGCGGGATCTCGAATAATTTAATGAGGATTATTCTTCCCATTCCACCAGTAATTGATAATTGGCAAATTCCTGTTCTCCATCGAGAGTTAACAAGCGATAAGAGACTTGCAAATGACCTGCTTCTAATTGAAAGAGGTCTGTTGTAATCAAAAACTGCTGAATGCCCATCGGAGTTGGGATGATTGCCCCACCATCTTCATTTTTGTAGAAACGCATGATGGATTTAGGACTTGAGAATCGTGTCATCACCAATTCATCGTTGGAAAATTTCAAAGCAACCTTTTCATCTTCTTCATTGGTATACAAGAGATATTGAAAACCTGCTTTTTCCTTCCATTCACCTTGATAGTACTGATCAACGATTTCCATTTCTTCTCCAAATCGAATGGTATTTTGAATGCGAATCTGCATCTTTCTCTCCTTCTCTTCTTTCATTACCCTACTATTCTATCAAATTTAACGCATTTTGACTGCTCCTATTAGCCTCTAGATCGCAAAATAGGCTTTTTTTTGCTATAATAGACCCATGAATGAAAAAGTCTTTCGCGATCCCGTACATGATTACGTTCATGTGGATCATCCGATCATTTATCAATTAATTAATAGTAAAGAATTTCAACGACTACGCCGCATCAAACAACTGGGGACATCTGGTTTTACCTTCCACGGTGGGGAGCATAGTCGTTTTTCTCACTGTCTGGGTGCCTATGAAATTTCAAGACGAATTCTGTCTATTTTTGAGGAAAAGTATGCAGATCGATGGAATTCTGATGAAAATCTACTGACCATGACAGCGGCCCTTCTTCATGATATCGGGCATGGTGCCTATTCCCATACCTTCGAAGGACTCTTTGGGACCGATCACGAAAAAATGACCCAGCTGATCATCACCAGTCCAGAGACAGAGGTGAATCAGATCCTCTTACAAGTGGCACCTGATTTCCCAAATCGTGTTGCCAGCGTCATTGATCATACCTATCCCAATAAGCAAGTGGTGCAATTGATTTCTAGTCAAATTGATGTGGACCGGATGGATTATTTACTACGGGATGCTTACTTTACAGGTGCTTCCTATGGAAAATTCGACTTGACCCGCATTCTTCGCGTCATTCGACCGATTGAAAATGGCATTGCCTTCCAACAAAATGGCATGCACGCTGTCGAGGATTACGTGGTCAGCCGTTACCAAATGTATATGCAGGTCTACTTCCACCCAGCTACTCGTGCCATGGAAGTCCTCCTTCAAAATCTACTCAAACGTGCTAGAACCATTTATCCAGATCAGAAAGCGTATTTTCAACTGACTTCGCCTCGCTTGATTCCATTTTTTGAAGAAGAGGTCACCATCCAAGACTACTTAAATCTAGATGACGGTGTCATGAATACCTATTTCCAAGTCTGGATGGACAGCCCGGATACGATCCTGTCTGATCTTGCTCAGCGCTATATCAATCGGAAAGTCTTTAAATCGATTCTATTTACAGAAGATAAGCGAAAAGACTTAGTAATCCTTGAAAAACTGATTAAAGAGGTTGGGTTTAATCCTACTTATTACACAGCCATCCACCAAAATTTCGATCTGCCCTACGATATTTATCGGCCGGAGCTTGAAAAACCGCGGACTCAGATTGAGATGATAAGAAAAGATGGAAGTTTGGCCGAGTTGTCTCAGTTATCTCCACTTGTCGCTGCCCTTGCAGGAACCCGCTATGGAGACAACCGCTTCTATTTTCCAAAAGAAATGTTGGAAGCTAACGGACTTTTCAGTAAGCAAGTAGAAGAATTCACTTCTTACATTACCAATGATTATTTTACAGGAGAGACGGATGTCCATTAAATTAGTTGCGATCGATATCGATGGTACACTCCTCAATTCAAAAAAAGAGATCACACCAGATGTTTTTCAAGCTATTCAAGATGCAAAAACCGCAGGTGTCAAAATTGTGATCACAACAGGTCGTCCCATTGCAGGTGTCTCAAAACTCTTAAAGGAACTTCACCTCATGGATCCTGGAGACTATGTCATTACCTTTAACGGTGGACTGGTTCAAGAAACCGCTACTGGAAAAGAACTCATCAAGGACCTCTTAACCTATGAGGATTATCTTGATATCGAGTCTCTCGCCAACAAACTTCAGATTCACTCTCATGCGATTACAAAAGACGGCATTTATACCAGTAATCGAGATATCGGACGCTACACCATTCATGAATCTCAACTAGTCAATATGCCCCTTTATTACCGGACGCCTGAAGAAGTTCGCGAGAAAGAATTTGTTAAGGCCATGTATATCGATGAACCAGACATTCTGGATGCTGCGATTGCAAAGATCCCTCAAGAATTTCAGGACCGCTTCACCATGGTCAAATCAGCCTCTTTTTATTTAGAAATTCTAGGAAAAACGACTAATAAAGGAGCTGCCCTTCTTCATCTAGCCCAACGACTTGGAATCCAGCAAGATGAAACTATGGCCATCGGAGATGAGGAAAATGACCGCTCCATGTTAGAAGTTGTAGGACATGCTGTCGTTATGGAGAATGGCAATCCAGCTCTCAAAAAAATTGCTACAACTATCACCAAATCAAATGATGAATCCGGCGTTGCATACGCCATTAGAAAGTGGGTATTATAAGAAATGTACCATTACCAGCTAGGAATTTCTGCTAGTGAGCATGATGACTTTGTTATTCAGAGTGACCAAACCAATCTCTTACAAAGCAGTTCATGGGCAAAAATTAAAGATAATTGGGGAAATGAACGGGTTGGTTTTTATCAAGAAGACCAATTAGTCGCTGTTGCAAGCATCTTGATTCAACCCCTGCCACTTGGCTTTTCCATGCTCTACATTCCTCGAGGCCCCATCATGGATTACCAAAACAAGGAGCTGGTTTCATATGTGATCCAGTCCCTTAAAAAAATTGCCAAACAATACAAGGCCTTGTTTGTGAAATTTGATCCAAGTCTTTTCTTGAGTAAACACTTGATTGGACAAGAAAAGACGGAAGCTCCTGCTGTGCATGCGGTGATCGACACCTTAACTAAAGAAGGGGTTGAATGGACTGGCCGAACCAGTGATATGGCAGAAAATATTCAACCACGCTTTCAAGCAAATATCCACAAAGAGTTTTTCACTGAGCAAGATCTTTCAAAATCTACTCGACAAGCCATCCGAACTGCTCGAAACAAAGG
>CAJZGQ010000083.1 GCA_916048115.1 uncultured Streptococcus sp.
GTGATCGATAAAATCCCTGGCTACAAGGCTCAAAACCTGACGCTACGGATGATCACGTGGGTTCTCTTGCTTGCTTCTTCTGCTATCCTTGGGGTCTTCTTCTATATCCTCACCCTGCAAAAGTTAAAACAGTTTGGTGTCCTAAAGGCCATTGGCATGTCCATGAGCCAGATTACCTATGTCCAACTATCCCAGCTCACCATTATCTCCCTTATCGGAGTACTGCTGGGTCTTGGCTTGGCAACCATGATGGCGCCATTTTTACCCAATAGCGTCCCTTCCTTTATGACCCTGAAAGACAACCTCACCATCTCGGTTAGCTTTATCCTGACCTCTATTTTGTGTGGTGCCTTGTCCCTTGTCAAAATCAAAAAAGTAGATCCAATCGAAGTCATTGGTGGAAATGGAGAATAAGATGGCCATTATCGAATTAGATAATATCAGAAAATCCTACGCCGATGGCAACCAGATGCACCATGTCCTCAACCAGCTAGAGTTAAGCGTCGAACCCAACGAATTCGTCGCGATCTTGGGCCCTTCAGGATCTGGTAAATCCACTCTCTTAGCTATCGCTGGTTTACTCTTATCAGCGGACGAGGGGCGGATTTCTATCGCTGGCCAAGACTTGACTGGCCTCAACCAAGGCCAGTGGACGCAAAAACGGCTGGAATTGCTCGGCTTTATCTTTCAAGATCACCAGCTCCTCTCCTATATGAAAATCGGTGACCAGTTAGAACTGGTGGCCAAATTGAAGGGGGAAAAGGACAAGAAAAAACGCCAAGAAGAAGTCAAAGCCTTGTTGGCAGATCTGGGCATCGAAGCTTGTTACCACCAATACCCGAATCAGATGTCCGGTGGGCAAAAACAACGGGCAGCCATTGCTCGGGCCTTTATCGGAAATCCGCAGGTCATCTTGGCCGATGAACCAACGGCTAGCCTAGACCCGGATCGGGGACAAGAAATCGCCCAGTTGATCCAAAAAGAAGTCAAATCTAAAAACAAGAGCGCCATCATGGTGACCCATGACCGCTCCATCCTGACCTATGTAGATACCATTTATGAATTAAAACATGGCCAATTGCTAAAGGTAGAAAAGGTTGATTAAATACAAAAAGAGGCTGGGACAAAAGTCCTAGCCTCTCAATTGTCTTTGCATTGTCGAGCAAGACGCAGTGGTTGAGTGAGCTCTACTACGCTGATTTCATCAGCTTTTATAGCCCTACACAACTGTTCGGAGGTGGGACGACGAAATCGAATTCTAACGAATGACCGATTTCTGTCCCACTCTCTATTTTTTTATTCTTGAGGCTCTTTGGGCAGTTCCATACGGAAGCGTAAGCCCATAGCTATTTTATCAAATTGGTAGGCCAGTTCTTCATGGTCTAACAAGTGTTGGACCACGAAGAGTCCCAAGCCGCCTTCTTTCTTCTGGCGACTAGCGGTCATTGGCATCTCAGCGGTCTCTACCATTTCCTGGCTGGTGTTTTCAACAGCCAAGTGCGTCCCTTCTTCGAGACGGAGCTGGATCTCTCCACCGGCATCCGAATGCTTGACGGCATTACTGATGACGTTTGAGAGGACCAATTTTAGAATCGCTGGGTCCATATAGATTGGTTTAGCTGGGATCTGATTGTCAATTGTGAGCGCGCGGGATTGAGCCAAGACCTTGTACTGGTCGAGGATCTGCTCTACGACCTGGTCCAGTTGGATCCACTCCTTGTCTCCGGCCAATTCTTGGACAGAGGACAGGGACAGGATTTCTAGGACGATCTGGTTCATCTCATCAACGATATCGAGGGAGACTGACAGATAGCGGTCCCGATCCTTGTAGCGGCCGATCTTATCCCGCATATTTTCTAGGATAATCTTCAAGCTAGCTAGAGGCGTCTTGAGCTCATGCGAGGCTCCCCGTAGGAATTCCACCTTCATCTGCTCCAACTTCAGATTTTCCTGTTTCTGCTGCTCCAGATTGTCGATTACTTCTAGGAGATGGTGATAAAGGTCGTTGATCTGTTGCTTGAGAACGCCGATCTCATCCTGCGAATGAATGGGGAGATTGGCTGTTCGATCCAAGCGCTTCATCCGCTTGGTCATCTGCTTGATCTCCAGGATCGGAGCGGAAATCATGCGGGCATAGAGATAGGAGGCAATCAGTGACAGAACAAAGGAAGCAAGGAGACTATAGGGAAGAAAGCCTAGACTGATGTCCCGCGCTTCCTTTTGCGAATCGACGGTCGCTAAGAATTGCAAGGTCAAGTCTTTCCCTTCCTTGGTCTGAATCTTTCGCTCTTCAATCACCAGGGAATTGTTCTGGCTGTCAGGGTTCAGGAGCAGGTCATCCTTAACCTCTAGGGCATTTTGTTTTTCCTTGCCCTTGATCGAGACCTTGATATCATTGGTCTTGGAATAAAGGTCGATGACCGACTCAATGGTCCCTTCTGCCTGACCCTGGAAACTCTTAGCCAGGGCTTGCGATTTCTTCAAAATCGTCTGGCGCTGGGACTCGATATAGGTCGATGGAAAAATAAAGTAAACCGAAGCATGAAGAAGGATGACTAAGCTACTAAAAAGGGCAAAGGTGATCAGAAAGATTTTTGCAAAGATACTCCGTTTGGTCATGGTCTCTCCAATTTATAACCGACATTGCGTACCGTAACGATACAGTCCAGCTCTAGTTTTTTTCGTAGTTCCTTGATATAGACATCGATCACCCGGTCAAAAGGAATCTCCTCTGTCTCCTTCCAGACAGCATCGAGGATCTGAGAGCGGGTCCGGGCCTTACCCTCATGCTGGAGCAAGTATTCCAATATTTCCAACTCCTTGGCATTCATGGAAATGGCTTGGCCTGCTAGGCTGGCTGTGTAGCTCTCAAAATCCACCCGTGCCTCTCCATAGGTGAAGACCCGGGAAGGTTGAAGCTTTTTAAAAATAGCTTCGATACGGACCTTCAAGAGGGACAAGGAGAAGGGTTTTTCCAGATAGCCATCTGCCAACTCTCCAAAGGCCGTCAACTTATAGTCCTCATCATGGAAGGCCGTTAGCATCAGGACAGGGACTGAGCTGGTCTTCCGAATAGTCTTGAGCACTTCCAAGCCATTGAGGATGGGAAGCTGGATATCCAGCAAGACTATATCCGGCGCTTCTCTGTGAAAGAGGTCCAGGGCCTCCTGCCCATCGCCTGCTTCAAAGACTTCATAGCCACATTCCATGAGATAGTCGCTCATCCCTTCTCGAATCAGGACTTCATCTTCTACGATTAGTATCTTCATACACTTTCCTTTATCTAAGAAACTTCTTCTACCTCCTATTATACCCTATTTCTATTTTAGGAAACAATCTCTTATTCGACATCCACCAAAAGTTCCTTTGGTTTCTTATGCAAGAGCCATTGTGAAGAAAGGATGGATACGAGAATCAAGAGGAGCCCACCGACCAAAACAATCACCAGCAATTGGCTCGGTTGGATGTCCATATGGATATCTGTCAGGGTCTTACTGAAGCTTTCTGCTTCAGCTCCTCCACCAAGGTTAGCGGCAGAGGATTCTTGAGCCATTTGTTTGGCAATGCCACTGGTTACGTTTTTGAGCACCGTATCTCCTACTGCTTTGGCAAGAAGACCTGCTACTCCATAGGAGAGGAGGAAGGCTGGAATGGAAATCATGACCAATTCTGCCACAAATTGCCCTGCAATCTGTACCTTAGAAAGCCCTATAGCCAGTAAGATACCCACTTCTCTGCGACGGGCATTGAGCCACAAGACAAGGAGAAGGGTAAGAAGCAAGCTAGCAAAGATGAGGCTGCCGATAAACAAGTAGTTCGCCACTTGGAACATGCTGCTGATGGATTTTTGCAAAGCTGGGTAGTTGGAAGAGCTCTTAACCAAGTCAAAGTAATTCCATGGAATATCCAAGGCTTTGATTTTTTCGATCAAGGCATCCAGGTCCTGATCCCCTTTCGCAAAGAAGGTCGCATCTTCATAGGTAGCTGTTTGGACAGTATTGCCATAGAGCTTGGCAGCTGTATCCAAGTCAGAAATGAGGGTATCTTCATACAACTCTTGTGCGTAAGTTAGAGGAGCTTGGTTTTTTCCTGAGAACAAGCCTTTAATGGTCACTTCGACGGTTTCATTGGCCCCTTTTTCATTGTCAGCATCATAGAGGTTGGACTTGAGGCGCACCTTATCGCCTACCTTGAGGCCATTCTTTTTCGCCAAATCTTCGTGCATGAGGATTTGGTTTTTGTCCTTATCCGTCAGATGCTCCCCTTGGACCAGTTTGTAGGCTCCAGAGACAAACTTATCTTCTTTTGAAGAGTCATTGACCCCTGTCACCATCAAGGTATTCTTGAAGTGCTTAGCCCGCTCTGGAGATTGATTTTGCAGGGTTTCTTCGGTCTCAATGATCTCGTGGTCTAGGATATCTGCGATGGCATTGATCCGCTTGATGGAGGAAGTGATCCCCTCTACCTGGCTGATTTTTTCGATATCTTCTCCTCTGAGATTCCCAGCTCCCCGAGGGGTTCCCGGATTGGTCCTGCGGTTGATCTGCATGGAGAAGCTATTGGTGATGGATCCCAAGCTTTCCGATGAAGCTTTTTGGGTTGCACCCTTCATCGAGAGTCCGATCAAGCTCAAGGTCCCCATGAGGAGAATGATGGCAAAGAGCAAGAGAGACTTGGGCCATTTACGTGTGATATAAGCAAAAGCATTTCGCAACATAGCATTCCCTCCTTACTTGCTCTTCTCAACGAGGCTACGGCGACTCAATTCCAAGACCACATCGGAGGCCTCTGCCACTTCCTTACTGTGGGTGACGACGATGACACATTTTTGGCGTTCCTTGGCCAACTTCTTCAAAATGGCAATGATGTCACC
>CAJZGQ010000084.1 GCA_916048115.1 uncultured Streptococcus sp.
TTTTTCTCATATTCCGTCATGACATTCCCCTCAAAATCACTAGCATGAAGGTCTAGCCATACTCCCTTCAACGTCATACCATACTGTGAAAAGCTCACCAAACTGTATTCAAACAGACCTCGATTATCTGTTTTAAAGTGAATCTCCCCATGTTCTGGAAGAATTTGCTTGAAGGTATCCAAGAAAGTCTTGTAAGTCAAGCGACGCTTCTCATGACGTTTCTTAGGCCAAGGATCTGAAAAATTCAGATAGAGTTGATCAATTTCCCCATCTTCAAAATAGTTGGTCAAGCTATCTCCGTCTACCCAAAGCAATTTAATGTTAGGAACATCAGCTTCTAAGACCTTATCTAAAGCATAACTCAAGACCGATTTTTGAATATCAATTCCGATGTAGTTGATCTCTGGATTGGCCTTGGCCATTCCAGTAATAAAGGCCCCTTTCCCGCTGCCCACTTCGATATGAATAGGATGGTCATTCCCAAAAATTTCATGCCACTTTCCCTTGGCATCTTCTGGATTTAGGACCACATATTGCGGATTCGCTTCTAATAATTCAGTCGCTCCCTTGCGATTTCTAACTCTCATATTTCCTTTCCATATTTCAACCGGAAATTGCGCAGAGCATAGATCTCGCGATTGACATTTTCTAAATCATTATTTTCATAGTATTTAGCAATTTGCCACAAAAAAGAATATTGACCAAACCAATAGAGTTTGTCAAAGACCTTTTGATTGTATTTGTAGCCGTAATAGCCTAGCCAATCACGCCAATTGGAATCTGGAATATAGTGACTCAAGATATGCGCCACATCCAACATCCGGTCTGTTAAACGAACGGAATCCCAATCGACTAGATAAATCAAGCCGCTCTCTGTCTCAATCCAGTTACTATGACGGACATCCCCATGGACGATCGTCGCATAATCCTCCCGAAAGGCTGGCACTGTCTTCCGTAAATTCTTTACGACTGATTGAATGTAGTGGTTCTGACGTAGGGCAATCGGCAACCGGTTACTCCAAGAATTGAGCAACTCTAAAGGAGATTCCACCGGATACCCAAGTTTCTTTAATTGAGTCATCAAAGGTCTAGAACGGTGCAATCTCGTTAAAATATTGACCACTTGTTTTTTTGACATTCCATTTGGCGTAAGAATCTCCCCATTCAACCATTCTTGGGCGCTCATCACATTTCCATCTGGCAAACGTCGACTCCATAACAATTGAGGAGCAATCTGTTCTTTTGCTAGACCCGCAAGGATTGGGGTCGTATTCATTTTTACAAAAACGCGCCCACCATCTGGGTAGGTCCCCATGTAGGCCTTCCCACTCTTCCCGGGAATTGGGGTGAGGCTTAGCTCTTTTTCATTCGAGTCCATCTTTTCCTCCGTAAAAAGTTTCCAATCTATTTTACTAATTTTAACGACTTTCGTCAACCAAGCGCGCCATCTTAAATGGAAGGTAGATCAGGGTTAATGCAAGTGTATAAGCTAATAAGCCCATCAGCAAAACTTTATCTGACATAAAGACCAGCCCAATCGCCCCTTCTATCACTGTTACAACCCCCATTAACAAGCGAAGCGTTTTGTTCAATCCTGCCTTTTTACTTCCTTTTTCCATTGGAAAAAGAAGGGTCAACGGTTGGTAATCAAAAGCGCTATAAAGTCCCAACAATTGAAAAATGATCAAATAATTGAGCAAGGCTACAAGAACGATCACCACTAGAGTTTGGGGGATAAAGACCATAGCGAGAATGGAAAGAGCCAAGAGTCGGAGAGTCATAGAGAAAAGATCTCCATTCCGTAGGAAGGAGCGCATATATAAGTGAAGCCACGTATTCCCATGTGTTTTGGGAAGAAGCCCTAAGAAACCATCCAAGTAGGCTCTTCTTTTGACACTGTTAGTAATACCTTTTACCGTTGTAAACAAGGCAAAGAAGCGAAGGATCAATTGTTTCCTTGCATTCTCACGAGCAATGGCTAAGGTCCAATTCAAATTTCCATCCTGGTAGAAGCGCGCTTCCTTCCAGCTAAAAACAGCCCCTTTAGCCACCCCTAAGACAAGGATATAAGCTACAATAGCAAGTTTATCCAGCCCCGTTGCCAGAAGAAGAGGCACAAATAACAGAAGGACAAAACTTTGAATCAAAAACCAAAAGACAAAAGACTTCTTGGCCTGCCCTTTGATATAACTTTTCACTTCCTCTTCCTTTACCAAAAGAAATAAAGCATCGGGCTTCTCTAAGTAGGTCGCAATGGAGCCTATCGGAACCAAGAGGAGCAAACCAATCATGAGACTCCAGCGGATCAGGCTTGTATCTTTTGGTAGATCTTTCAAAAATTGGCTGTATTGAACCGCCAAAAATCCTATGAAAATCAGCATAAAGAGGACGAAATGATCATTGAGAACATAGCGGCTATATTTTACACATTGAGTTCGAAACGTTTGTTGCCGTTTTTTCATCAACTCTTTCATGCTGTTTCCTCTTCTGTCAAGGTCATGTAGATATCATTTAAACTTGCTTGCTCATCCCCAAAAGTTGAACGCAACTCGTCCAAGGTCCCTTTTGCTCGGATCTGACCCTTATGGAGGATCACAAAACCATCACACATCTTTTCAGCCGAATCCAGAACGTGGGTACTCATCAAAATCGATTTTCCTTTTGCCTTCTCATCTGCCAATAACTGAATCAAATCTGCAATCGCAACAGGATCTAATCCTAGAAAGGGTTCATCGACAATATAAAGGCTTGGATCCACTGCATAGGCGCAAATAATCATAACCTTCTGCTTCATCCCCTTTGAAAACTGGGTCGGGAACCAATCTAATTTTTCAGCCAAACGGAAGCGTTCCAACAAAGGCTGGACGCGTACCAAGACTTGCTCTACATCTAAGTCATAAGCCAAAGCTACGGTTTCAATATGCTCTCTCAAGGTTAATTCTTCATAAAGGCTTGGTGTTTCTGGAATATAGCCGATTTTCTTACGATATTCAGTCGGAGCTTCTGGCAGACTAAGACCATCAATCCGTACCTCCCCAGCATAAGGATGCAGGAGACCAATAATTTCATTAATCGTGGTTGACTTCCCAGCTCCATTTAGTCCAATCAAACCAATCAGTTGGCCATCCGGAACCGAAAAGCTCACCTCTTTCAGGACAGGGATGTTGACATAGCCCCCTGTCAACTTGTTGATTTCTAACATATTTTCTCCGATTTCTGGTATAATGTTCTTATATTATAACAAAATTTAGTCTAAATGAGGTGTATTTATGGTTGATGATTGTATTTTTTGTAAGATTATAGCTGGCGACATTCCTTCATCCAAAGTCTATGAGGACGAGGAGGTCCTCGCATTTTTGGACATCTCTCAGGTTACTCCTGGTCATACGTTAGTCGTTCCAAAAAAACACGCCCGCAACCTCTTAGAGATGGACGAAACTGCCACAGCTCAACTATTTGCACGTGTCTCTAAAGTTGCTAAAAAAGTAGAAGCTGCTACCCAGGCCAAGGGAATGAATATCATCAGTAACATGGAAGAAGTTTCTGGACAAACTGTTTTTCACACCCATGTCCACATTATCCCTCGCTATTCCGCTCAAGATGAACTGGCCATTTCATTTACTGAACACGAACCTAATTTTGAACAATTAGCAGTTCTCGCAGAAACCATCAAAAACAGCTAAGAGGAGACCATATGAAACTCAAAAATCTCTTTTGGTTTGCAACAGGAGCTAGCATTAGCTACCACCTGGTTAAAAACCGCAAAGAAATCAAAACTGAGGTGACTGAATCCAGCCAATTGGTTAAGGGCATTCAAGATAACCTAGCAAAAATCCAACGTAATCTGGATATTATCCAAGACCAAAAGACCAATCTTCAAGAATTGGTAACGGATTTCCAATACAAGACCAAACTCTTTAGCCAGCAAGCAACTGCCTCTCTAAAAGAAATTCAAGACATCTGGCAACCAAGTAAAAACGATTGAGAAAACTCAATCGTTTTTTTCTTATTCCGACGGCGCAGCTGGTGCGACACTGCTCGACTCTGTAGCTGCAGGGGCAACTGGCGTTACTGGTGCGACAGAACTTTGAGGTGTCACCACTCCCGTATCCTGAGTCGATGGTGCAACTGGCAGTTGGTTAAACTCTTGGTAAACAGGTGCTTCCTCAGATGATGCCACTGGCGTATCATTTTGAGAAGAAGCATTCTTCAAATCTTCATCTCCATCCAATAGATAAGCATTGGTTTTCAGTGTTTTAATTTCTTTCTTGCCTAAAGCTTTGCGGATGATATTTTGAATTTTTAAGATATGTTTTGAAGTGACAATCTGGTAGCTACCACCATCTGCTAAGGTTGCATCTTCTCCTTTCAACTGGTACTGATGAATCGTTGAAAGGGCGTCTTTATAGCCGAGCAATTGAAGAAGGCTGTTGCTGTCAAGTGAAATGTTGGTTTGCATATTGTCACTAACAGACTCAATGATTCCTTTATAATGACTCAAACTATTGAGGCTTAATACTTTCTCAACAATCTTTTTGATCACTTCACGTTGACGTTTTTGGCGTCCATAGTCTCCTTCTGGGTCCTGATAACGCATTCGTGAATAAACGAGGGCTTGATCCCCATTAATCTCCTGACGTCCTGGTGCAATCTTAGCCGTATATTCTGGCTCATTTTCCTCGATCGAGATATCAAAGTCAAATGGATTGTTGACCGTAATGCCACCAACCTTATCCACTAATTGAACCAATCCCTTCATATTGATCATGACATAAC
>CAJZGQ010000085.1 GCA_916048115.1 uncultured Streptococcus sp.
TACAAGGGATTTCCTTGGTCAATATTCACATCAATGAAGAGAATCGTGAAGATATCCACGGGATTTTGCAGCTGACCTTTAAAAATGCAGAGGATCAAGAGCGGGCTCAAACATTGATCAGCCAGGCGACCTCTTATACCGTCCTTGCTCGCTAGGTCTACAGAAGGATTTGCATCAAAAGGCCTGCTTCATTTTAGGAATATTGAGGGAAAAGCAGTATAATAGAAGTATCATATCAGTAAAGGAGCCTATCTCATGGCAAATATTTATGATGTCGCAAATGAACTCTCTCGAACCCTGCGAGACCTTCCTGAATACAAGGCTGTCGTAGAAAGCAAGCAAGCGATCGAAGCGAATCCAGAAGCGAATACGCTGTTTGACGAATACGTCGCTTTCCAAAATCAACTACAAGGCTTGATGCAATCCGGTCAACTTCCAACAGAAGCTGTGCAACAAGAAATGAAGGACTACATGGAAAAAATCCAAGCAAGTCCGATTGTGAATGAATTTTTCACCAAACAACAGCAATTGTCTATTTATCTTGCAGATCTTGAAAAGATCATCTTTGAGCCGATTCAAGATTTATACAAATAGAAAGACTACCAGAGTTGTAATTTCGACTCTGGTATTTTCGTTCGCCACTAGAGGAAAACAAGCTCAAAAAATGCTTGGAAACATTCGTTTTTTGTTCCAAATTTTTGATCAAAAATTGAATTCATGTCCTATTTATGATAGAATATGTGGAAAAGCACTCTGGAGATGGCAATGAAATTAAGAACCAATAGCAAGGGTCTAAAGGGAACCATTCGTGTCCCTGGTGACAAATCCATCAGTCACCGATCCATTATTTTTGGAAGTCTTGCAAAGGGCGAAACAAAGGTCTATGATATCTTGCGAGGCGAAGATGTGCTTTCTACCATCCAGGTGTTTCGTGATTTAGGAGTCTCCATCCAGGATGACGGGGATGTGATTCGGATTCAAGGAGTAGGCTTTCAAGGTCTTCAAGCCCCGACATCTCCCCTTGATATGGGCAATTCAGGAACTTCTATTCGTTTGATCTCAGGTGTACTAGCAGGTCAGGATTTTACAGTGACCATGGTCGGAGACGACAGTCTTTCCAAACGGCCCATGGATCGTGTCGCGATCCCACTGCGTCAGATGGGGGTAGAGATTGCTGGTCAGGGAGATCGCGATTGCCCACCTTTACATGAAAAAGGGACCCATCAGCTTCAAGCCATTCATTACCGTTTGCCAGTGGCATCGGCCCAAGTCAAGTCTGCTCTCATTTTTGCCGCTCTACAAGCTGAAGGTGAATCGACGATTATCGAGAAGGAAAAGACGCGTGACCATACGGAGGATATGATTCGCCAATTTGGTGGAGAGATCCAGGTGGATGGAAAAACCATCCGCATCCAAGGGGGACAAGAGTTCCAAGGTCAAGAAGTCATCGTTCCTGGAGATATTTCCAGTGCAGCCTTTTGGTTAGTGGCCGGCCTCATTCTGCCAGATAGTGTGATCAAGATTGAAAATGTTGGTATCAACCAAACGCGGATAGGGATTCTCGATGTGATTCAAGAAATGGGGGGAGATCTCACCATTGAGGATCGCGATGAAAAAGCGGTCTCTGCAAGTCTCACTGTTAAGACTTCGTCCTTAAAAGGGATTCGGATTGATGGGGAGTTGATTCCACGCTTGATTGATGAATTGCCGATTATTGCTTTACTAGCGACACAAGCAAATGGCCAGACCGTGATTGCGGATGCTGAGGAGCTTCGTGTGAAAGAAACGGATCGCATCCAGGTCGTAGCAGATAGCCTCAATGCTATGGGAGCCACTGTCGTGCCAACGGAAGACGGCATGGTCATCACCGGACCAACTCCTCTGCACGGAGCAGACCTAGAAACTTTTGGAGACCACCGGATCGGCATGATGGCTGCCATTGCTGCCTTATTAGTGAGTGAAGGAAATGTGGTGCTGGATCGAGCAGAGGCCATCAACACCAGTTACCCTAGTTTTTTTGAAGATTTGGAGACCTTACTGCATGGCTAAAATTTTACTTGGTTTTATGGGAACAGGTAAAACGACCGTTGGTCGCATTCTTGATCCAAAGTTCCATGATATGGATGAATTAATTGTTGAAGAGATCGGTATGTCAATCAATGACTATTTCGCAGTGGAAGGAGAAGCTGCCTTTCGTCGTCGCGAGGCTGAAATGCTGGAGCGTTTATTGGAAAATGAAGAGGCTATTATCTCTCCTGGCGGCGGGATTGTCGTCAATCCTCATAACCGTGCCATCTTGGAAAAAAATCCACACAACATTTATTTGCGCGTGGATTTTGAAACCTTGTACAGCCGCATTCAAAATGACAAAGCTATGCAACGCCCTCTCTTTTTAAACAATACCAAAGAAGAATTCAAGAAGATTTTTGATGGCCGTTTGCCCTTGTATGAGGACATTGCTACCCATATTGTGGATGTTAAGGACAAAACACCTGACGAAATTGCGGAGATTATTCGATGCTTGTAGGCTATCTAGGTCCCAAGGGATCTTTTACCCACGATGTGGTGGCTCATAGTTTTCCAACTTCTGAACGCATCGCTTATCGAACGATCACAGATGTTATTAAGGCCTATGAAAATCAAGAAATTGATTTTGCAGTCGTCCCCGTTGAAAACTCGATCGAAGGCAGTGTCCACGAGACCATCGATTACCTCTTTCACCAGGGGACCATCCAGGCCGTTGCAGAAGTGGTCTATCCCATCAAGCAACAGCTCTTGGTGGCTAGAAAAGATCGGCCTATTCGAACGGTCTATTCGCATCCACAGGCCTTGGCCCAAGGGAAGGCTTTTCTAAGAGCTCATTATCCAGATGTGGCCATGGAAATGACGGCTTCAACAGCCTATGCAGCCCGCTATGTAGCAGAAAATCCAGACTTAGAGATTGCGGCTATTGCCCCTCTGGCAGCAGCAAGTGAGTACGGTTTGGAAGTCCAGGCCAAAGACATCCAAGAAATCGAGGATAACTATACGCGGTTTTGGATTTTAGGGACAAAAGAGCCCTTGATTTCAGAAACTTTAAGTCCAGTCCTTCAAAAAGTTAGCTTGGCTTTAACCTTGCCAAGTAATCTGGCAGGAGCCCTCTATAAGGGGTTGTCCACCTTTGCTTGGCGGGGAATCAATTTAACCAAGATTGAAAGTCGCCCCCTAAAAACAGCTTTAGGAGAATACTTTTTCATTATTGACCTCCTAAATGAAGCACCTGATCTTGTGCACTTTGCCTATCAAGAATTAGACAGTCTGGGCATTCAGACAAAAGTCTTGGGTCAGTATCAGGTCTATACCATAAAAGATAACGGAATGGAGAAAAGATGAGTAACGAATCCAACTTTCTATCTCACCATGAGCGAAAGCGATTAGAGTACTTATACTCAAATTTTCATTATTTGAATGAACGAGAACAACTAGAATACAATTATTTGCTCAAAAAAAGCCAAGGAGCTTATGAGGAAACAGAACCCCTTCAACAGCCTGAAGTAGCTGCTACTGAAGAAGTGCAAGGGGAGATTGCTGAACCGATTGGTGACCTTCCTGTTTACCAATCACGTAGCAAAAAAACAAAGAAAAAAGCAGTCGCTGCGACGAGCGATCTACCTAAGAAACCACGGAAAAAGATCCGCGTCAAGCGGATCCTCAAGTGGATAGCTCTCTTTTTCTTGCTCATTATCGGTGGCATGGTCTTTATGTTTGTGAAAGGCCTCAACAGTAAACCAGCTGGGAAAGATGCCAAGCCTGCTGTTGTCGAGAAATTTAACGGCAAGAAGTCGCGAGATGGGGTCAATATTCTGATCTTGGGGACAGATGGTCGGATCGGTGAGAAGTCAGATGAAACCCGGACAGACTCCATCATGGTGGTCAATGTCAATAACAAAGAAGGCAAGATCAAGATGGTCAGCTTTATGCGGGATACACTGGTCCATATTGATGGAGTGAGCCAGCAAAATATTCCTGAATATGATGGCTACTATGACCAGAAGCTCAATACTGCCTTTACCATTGGGGAGCAAAATAACAACCAAGGGGCTGAATTGGTGCGTCAGATGCTCAAAGATAACTTTGATATTGACATCCAATATTACGCCATGGTCGATTTCAAGACCTTTGCGACAGCGATCGATACCCTCTTCCCAAATGGGGTCGAGATGAATGCGCAGTTTTCAACGGTTGATGGCGAAAAGGTCAGTGAAGTGGAAGTGCCAGACGATTTGAATATGAAAGACGGCGTCGTTCCGCAGCAAACCATCAAGGTCGGAAAACAACGGATGGACGGCCGGACCCTCCTCAACTATTCTCGTTTCCGTAAAGATGATGAGGGCGACTTTGGACGGACAAGACGCCAACAAGAAGTCATGTCTGCCATTGTGCACCAAATTAAGGATCCAACCAAACTTTTTACTGGATCTGAAGCACTAGGAAAGGTCTTCGCTATGACCTCTACCAATGTACCCTTCTCCTTCCTATTGACAAATGGGATTGGCTTAGTTGGAAGTGCCAGCAAGGGGATTGAACGCATCACCATCCCAGAAAATGGGGATTGGGTCGATGCCTATGATATGTATGGCGGACAAGGCTTGCTGGTCGATTTCGATGCTTATAAAAAGAAATTGTCCCAAATGGGCTTAAGATGATATAATTAAGGGATAGGAGTCTGAAAACTCCATCCCTTTTAATTTGTAGAAAGATTGAACACCATGTTAAAGAAAAATGAAATTGTA
>CAJZGQ010000086.1 GCA_916048115.1 uncultured Streptococcus sp.
AATTCACATTTACATTACCAGACTCTCTACCTCAAATGACGGTAAAGCAATTACTGGAGGAGCAACTCCTCATCCCTAGAAAAATCCGTCATTTTTTAAGAATCAAGAAACACATTTTGATTAATCAGCGAGAAGTTCATTGGAACGAGATGGTAAGTCCTGGAGATGTTTGCCAGTTGACTTTTGACGAGGAAGATTATCCCGAAAAAGAAATCCCTTGGGGCAACCCAAACCTCGTTCAGGAAGTTTATCAAGATCAACACTTGATTATTGTGAACAAACCAGAGGGGATGAAAACGCATGGTAATCAGCCAAACGAAATCGCCCTTCTTAACCATGTCAGTGCCTATGTTGGCCAAACCTGCTATGTCGTTCATCGTCTGGACATGGAAACCAGTGGCTTAGTTCTCTTTGCCAAAAATCCTTTTATCCTGCCCATTCTCAACCGCTTATTGGAGAAAAAAGAGATTTCTAGGGAATATTGGGCGCTTGTTGACGGAAATATCAACAGCAAAGAACTTGTTTTCAAAGACAAAATTGGGCGTGATCGCCATGACCGCAGAAAACGAATAGTTGATACAAAAAATGGGCAATATGCTGAAACGCATGTAAGCAGATTAAAGCAATTCCCAAACAAAACGACCCTTGTCCGTTGTAAACTAAAGACAGGGCGAACCCATCAGATTCGTGTGCACCTTTCGCATCATAACTTCCCTATTTTGGGCGACCCTCTCTATAACAGCAATTCAAAGACGAGTCGGCTTATGCTCCACGCCTTCCGACTGTCCTTTACCCATCCGCTTACTCTAGAGAAATTAAGCTTCACTGTCCTATCAGATACTTTTGAAACAGAATTAAAAAAGAATGGATGATTGTGTCATCCATTTTTAAATATTTGAAAAGCAAGACCAAGAGGCCTTGCTTTTTATCGACTCAAGAATTATTTAGCAATTTTTGCGAAGTATTCAAGAGTACGAACAAGTTGTGCAGTGTATGACATTTCGTTGTCGTACCATGATACAACTTTAACCAATTGTTTACCGTCAACGTCAAGAACTTTAGTTTGAGTTGCGTCAAACAATGAACCGTAAGACATACCTACGATATCTGAAGATACGATTGGATCTTCTGTGTAACCGTATGATTCGTTTGAAGCTGCTTTCATAGCTGCGTTCACTTCATCAACAGTAACGTTCTTTTCAAGAACTGCTACCAATTCAGTAACTGATCCAGTTGGAGTTGGAACGCGTTGTGCAGATCCGTCAAGTTTACCGTTCAATTCTGGAATTACAAGACCGATAGCTTTTGCAGCACCAGTTGAGTTAGGAACGATGTTTGCAGCACCAGCGCGAGCACGACGAAGGTCACCACCACGGTGTGGTCCGTCAAGGATCATTTGGTCACCAGTGTAAGCGTGGATAGTAGTCATCAATCCTTCAACAACACCGAAGTTATCTTGAAGAGCTTTAGCCATTGGAGCCAAGCAGTTTGTAGTACATGAAGCACCTGAGATAACTGTTTCAGTACCGTCAAGGATATCGTGGTTAGTGTTAAATACGATTGTTTTAACATCGTTTCCACCAGGAGCAGTGATAACAACTTTCTTAGCTCCACCTTCGTGCAAGTGTTTTTCAGCAGCATCTTTCTTAGCAAAGAAACCAGTTGCTTCAAGAACGATTTCTACACCGTCGTTAGCCCAGTCGATTTGTTCTGGATCACGTTCAGCAGAAACTTTAACGAATTTACCGTTAACTTCGAATCCACCTTCTTTAACTTCAACAGTACCGTCGAAACGACCTTGAGTTGTGTCGTATTTCAACAAGTGTGCAAGCATAACTGGATCTGTAAGGTCGTTGATGCGTGTAACTTCAACACCTTCTACGTTTTGGATACGACGGAAAGCAAGACGACCGATACGACCGAAACCGTTAATACCAACTTTAACTACCATTAGTGATTTCCTCCTTATGAAAATCATGAAATTTTTATTGTGAAAAGAGTAACTTGAATCACTACAAATCACCTTTCAACAAACCTATTATATAACTATTTAAGTTTAATTGCAAGTACGGGCGTTGTTTTTTGTCTACACCTCACTTATTTTTCTTTCTCCTTTGAAAGCCTATACTGCTATCTTTCTTTGTCTACCTAGTCATTTACCGGTTTCCTTCTAAAATGAAAAGTGAAAATAGCAAAGCTAAAAATTATTTTCAATCTTCCAATTTTACAAAAAAGAGACAGGAAATTCCTGCCTCTAGGCTGATAACGATTATTTACGGCGTCCTGGTCTTTCTTTGTAGCCATAGTAAGAATCTTCGATGATTTCTTGCATATGGTCAACCATTGGAAGACGTGGGTTGGCAGGTGAACATTGGTCTTCATAAGCAAGGAAGGCCAATTCACGAGAATGTTCTTTCCATTCTTTTTCATCGATTCCTTGTGCTTTGAAGTTCATTTGGATACCTACGCGCTCACCAAGTTCGTAAACAGCTTTTGCGTAAGATTCAACCCCTTCCTCTGGTGTAGAAGCTGGAAGCCCAAGCATACGAGCAATATCTTGGTATTTTTCATCTGCACGGTAGTAGTTGTACTTAGGCCATGTTGCTGTCTTAGCTGGACGTGTACCGTTGTAGCGGATGACATATGGAAGCAAGATAGCATTAGTACGTCCGTGGATTGTGTGGAATTGCGCACCAATCTTATGGGCCATTGAGTGAGAAATACCTAGGAAGGCATTGGCAAAGGCCATACCAGCGATTGTTGAAGCGTTATGCATTTTCTCACGTGAGTGGAAGTCTGCATTCTTAACTGAGCTTTCAAGGTTTTCGAATACAAGTTTGATAGCTTGAAGTGCAAGACCATCAGTGTAGTCGCTAGCCATTTGTGATACGTAAGCTTCAGTCGCGTGAGTCAATACGTCCATACCAGTGTCCGCAGCAACAAATCCAGGAACTGTCAATACCAAAGCAGGGTCTACGATTGCCACAGTTGGTGTCAATGAGTAGTCAGCGATTGGGTATTTACGGTTGTTTGCTTTATCAGAGATAACGGCAAATGGTGTTACTTCAGATCCTGTACCAGATGTAGTTGGAATCGCGATGAATTTAGTCTTCTTACCAAGCAATGGGAATTTGAAGGCACGTTTACGGATATCCATGAATTTTTGAACAAGGTCACGGAAGTCCACTTCTGGTTGTTCGTAGAAGAGCCACATTACTTTAGCGGCATCCATTGGAGATCCACCACCGAGAGCGATGATTGTATCTGGTTTGAAGGCACGCATAATCTCAGTACCACGTTCAACCGTAGTGATATCTGGGTCTGGTTCTACATCAGCAAAGATTTGGTAAACCACCTTATTGCGACGAAGGTCAAGTTGTTCGATGATACGATCAAGGAAACCAAGCTCTACCATAGCGTGGTCTGTAACGATCATGACACGTTCAACGTCACGACATTTTTGTAAGTATTCAATTGAATCACGTTCAAAGTATGTTTTTGAAGGAAGTTTCATCCATTGCATGTTATTTCTCCGTCTTCCGACTTTTTTGATATTCAAGAGGTTAATGGCACTAACGTTATCCCCAACTGAGTTGCGTCCGTAAGAACCACATCCGAGTGTCAATGATGGCAAGAAGGCATTGTAAACGTCCCCGATACCACCGAAAGTAGAAGGTGAGTTACAGATAACACGAATAGCTTTAACAGCTTTACCAAATTCTTTAGTCAATTCTTCGTCAGCTGTGTGGATAGCTGCTGAGTGTCCAAGACCGTTAAATTCAACCATTTGACGAGCCTTAGTAATACCATCTTCACGGCTTTCAGATTTCAAAACTGCGATAACTGGTGACAATTTCTCACGAGTCAATGGCTCATTTTCGCCAACTTCTTTACATTCTGCAGCAAGAATGTTTGTTCCTTCTGGAACTGTAAATCCTGCTTGCTCTGCAATCCAAGTTGCTGGTTTACCAACGATGTCAGCGTTCAATTTTGCACCAGCACAGTTTTTGCTGTTTGCTTTGACGCCGAAACAGAATTCTTCAAGAAGAGCTTTTTCTTTTTTATTTACAAAGTAAGTGTGGTAAGATTTGAACTCTGCTACAAATTCATCGTAAATTTCTTTGTCAATGATAACCGCTTGCTCTGAGGCAC
This sequence comes from uncultured Streptococcus sp., assembly GCA_916048115.1. Taxonomy (GTDB): domain Bacteria; phylum Bacillota; class Bacilli; order Lactobacillales; family Streptococcaceae; genus Streptococcus. The sequence goes on from CAJZGQ010000086.1 coordinate 4,153, forward strand.
AAACCATACCGTTATCAAATGATTTAGACATAACGATATCGTGTGCTGCTTGACGGATGTTTGCTGATTTTTCAACATAAGCTGGAACGTTTCCGGCACCTACCCCAAGAGCTGGTTTACCACATGAGTAAGCCGCTTTAACCATGGCATTCCCACCTGTTGCAAGGATTGTTGCAACACCTTCGTGGTTCATAAGTGCACTAGTTGCTTCCATAGATGGTTCAGTGATCCATTGTACACAGTTTTCAGGAGCACCAGCTGCGATAGCTGCATCGCGGACGATACGAGCTGCATGAGCAGATGATTCTTGTGCTGATGGGTGGAAGGCAAAGACGATTGGATTACGTGTCTTCAATGAAATCAATGATTTGAAGATTGCTGTTGATGTTGGGTTTGTTGTAGGAGTGATACCACAAACAACACCAACTGGTTCAGCGATAAGAGTCAAACCTGTTACATCGTCTTCTTCGATAACGCCAACTGTCTTAGTGTGGCGCATGTTGTTTACTACGTGTTCACAAGCAAACAAGTTCTTAGTCGCTTTATCTTCGAATACACCACGTCCTGTTTCTTCAAAGGCATGTAAAGCCAATTCTCCGTGGGCATCCAAAGCTGC
>CAJZGQ010000087.1 GCA_916048115.1 uncultured Streptococcus sp.
GCCCCTTATCAATCATAAAAATCCGATCACAGAGTTGCTCAATATCACTCAAATCATGAGTAGTCAAGAGAATAGTTGTCTCTTCCTCCTGATTAATCTGAGTAATGGCCCGGCGAATGTTGTCCTTGACCGACACATCCAAACCAATAGTCGGTTCATCTAAAAAGAGAACCTTGGGATTGTGAAGTAAGGAAGCCGCAATATCCGCCCGCATCCGTTGACCTAGTGAAAGAGTCCGCACAGGATCCTTGATAAATTCCTTCAAATCCAAAACTTCATTCAAAAAGTCCATGCGCTTATGGAAAAGCGAGTCCGGTACATCATAGATCTCTTTCAAAACCGTGTAGGTCTCTTGCAGAGCCAAATCCCACCATAGCTGGGTGCGTTGTCCGAAAACGACTCCAATATCCTTGACATAATCTTGGCGATTATCCTGGGGAATCTTGCCGTTAATCCGACAAAAACCAGATGTCGGTTTTAAAATCCCTGTCAGCATTTTGATGGTGGTTGACTTCCCAGCACCATTTGCCCCGATAAATCCTAAAATCTGCCCTTTTGGAACTTCAAAAGTTAAATCCTTGACCGCTTCAAAGGTCTGCTTTTCAGGATGAATAAAGGAGTGCAAGGCTCCCTTTAACCCCGGCTCCTTAACTGTCTTCACAAAATTTTTCCGAAGATGTTGCACTTCTATCATTGCCATATCTATTTCCCTATCGTAAGAAGCAACATTGTATTTTTGACTACAAATATTCTAAATCCTTACTTTCTACACTTTCTCAATATTATTACAGAAGGCTTTATACCAACCTATTATAATCTAATAAAAATAGGAATGCAAGCGTTTGCTTATAGATCATGAAATGAGAGATTTCTCTCTTAAAATGAAACTTTTAATCAAAAATTCTGTTAAATAGTTTCCTTAAGACACCAAAAAAACTACCCTCACGGGCAGGTTTATTGTTAAGAAAAAGAATTTTTTTAATCGAGAAAATTAACGATTCTACTGTTAATCCTTCAGCATTTAATTATTATCATCAGGCTCAATGGATTTTTAAGCCCTCAATTATTCTCCAAAAATTCTTTTATGCGAGAAACAATAGCATCACTTTGATAATGATAGAGGTCGTGAGGCGCATCCATATAGACGACTTGAACATTAGGCTGATCGCTTGCAAATCTCTCTGCATAACGTTGCCACTCTGATTGGCTAAAGGTCGTGCCTTCACCGTTAGAAACCAGGAGTAAGGCTGGAATTTTCGGATTAATGCTAGATGGAACTTTCTTGGCATTTTCCTTTGCCAAACGGGATTCATGAAGCATGGCTTGTGACATCAACTGCTTATATGCTAGTAATTTATATTGTTGTCGTTCAGTTTCAGTCAGAGTTGGATTTTTTATATAAAAGGACTCAGGGAAATAGCGTAATAAGCCAATCTTACTGCTCCAATAAGCTACAGTAAGCAAGGCCTGATTATCCTTTAAATCCTCATAACTTGCTGGCAAGGCCCAATCCAGGCCAACCAAGGCTTTCACTTCATCAGGATACTTTTCCTGCCAAGCAAGGCTCTCCAGGCTAGCCATTGAATGAGAAACAATCACATAAGGCCCCGAAACTTCGGCTTGAGACAAAGCTTGACGGGTCTCAGAAAGAACCGTCATCACATCTCTTGAACGATCACTATCTTGGCTAAAACCATATCCTGCTCGCTCTACGACAACAACTTTGTATTTTTTGGATAGGGAATCTGATAGATTTTTAAAGTCTAAAATAGGAGAGGCGATACCAGCACCTGAAAGAAATACTATCGTTTCAGATCCTTCTCCTTTAACAGAGACGTTCATTCGATGTCCATTGACCGTGACCTGTTGACCAATGGGAGTGAGTAGCTTACTTTCTCTTCGCAAACTGAATTGATGAAAGATAAATGTAGCACCTAAAAAGAGCAAAAGAAAAACAAAAACGATCCAGCTCCACTGTTTGAATTTTTTCATAGCCATATTGTACAAAAATTAAATCCCGGAAGCAACCTTCCCATACAAAAAAACAAGATCCACATGGGACCTTGCTTTCCTGTTTTTAATTAAGCTTTGCCTTCTGAACCGAATACGTCGATACGTTCTTCAACAGCTGCTGTAATTGCTTCGAAACCTGGTTTCAAGAATTTACGTGGGTCGAAGAGTTTCTTCTTGTCGTATTCTGCTTCGTTTGCATCGTATTCACGTACGAACTGACGAGTAGCATTTGCAAATGCGATTTGGCATTCAGTGTTCACGTTAACTTTCGCAACACCAAGTTTGATCGCTGCTTGGATTTGATCATCAGGGATACCTGATCCGCCGTGCAATACGATTGGGAATCCTGGAACAGCTTCAGTCAATTTTTGCAAGTGGTCAAGGTGAAGACCTTTCCAGTTTGCTGGGTAAGGACCGTGGATGTTACCGATACCTGCAGCCAAGAAGTCGATTCCTGTAGCAACCATTGCTTTAGCATCTTCGATTGGTGCCAATTCACCATCACCGATGATACCGTCTTCTTCACCACCGATAGTACCAACTTCAGCTTCTACTGAGATACCTTTAGCGTGTGCTTTTTCAACAACTTCTTTAGCCAATTTAAGGTTTTCTTCAACTGGAAGGTGTGAACCGTCAAACATGATTGAAGTGTAACCAGCTTCAATACATTCAAGAGCATCGTCGTAGTGACCATGGTCAAGGTGAATAGCAACTGGTACAGTGATACCCATTGATTCTACAAGGTTTTCAATAAGGGCTTTACATACTTTGTAACCACCCATGTATTTAGCAGCACCCATAGAAGTTTGGATAAGTACTGGAGCTTTCTTAGCTTCTGCTGCACGCAAGATAGCTTGAGTCCACTCAAGGTTGTTTGTGTTAAATCCACCAACTGCATAACCATTGTCACGAGCTGCTTGGACAAATTTTTCTGCTGAAACGATTGCCATGTGTAATAGGCCTCCTATAAATTTTTGTGGGATTGATCCCACTTACATTGTTTATTTTATCACTTTTTAGATGAAATTGCTAGTCTTTCCATTAGCTTTACGTGATTTCTTCTGATAAATGAGGAGGAACCCTCTCCCTCCTACCTTTTCAAAAAGCAAAAAAGGGAGCTAACCCCCTTTCAATCCTTCTCTTTGAAATTTTTTAATGAGACTAGAAAGCCAATCCCGCAAATCACAAGGGATACCGCTGCAACCCATTGAGAATAGAAATAAGCAGCAAATAACTGACTGTCAGTAAACATTTTTCCAAGAAACCCGTTTAGCACTCCCTCAAGAAAGGGAATATTCTCACACACAGCAAGGATTGACGCAAGAAAGAGAATACTGCCCGCTATCAGAAAAAGATGAAGAATCCATTTTTTGATTCTTTTTTCATCTCTGAGCAGATACTTAGAAGCAATCGCCACTAAAAAAATGAAAACATTCCATATGTTTAAGGCGATAAAATATCTAAAAGTATCCTTGTATGCGCCTATCGCCATCGCTAAAATCATAATAGGACCGAAAAAATTAATGGCACTTCCCAATAGTGCAAAGAGGCTATCGGCCAAAACCAGATACTTCTTCTTCATTTTCTCACCTCATCTCACACCTATTCTACCACAAAGAAATTTGAAAATAAAAAAAGATAGCCAAAGCTATCTTGATCCGATGCGGAGAGAGGGACTTGAACCCTCACGACCTAAAGCGGTCACAGGATCCTTAGTCCTGCGCGTCTGCCAATTCCGCCATCCCCGCGATTGAGTACTTTACTAGTATATCAATCAACAACTTTTTTGTCAAGAATTTTTTCAAAGTTTTTTCAGAGTTTGTCATTTTTTCACAAAAAGGGATCAGGTTTTTCGACCTGCTCCCTTGATTTTTATTTGCTATCGTGGTTTTCAACTGCCGCTGTGATAAAGGCTGTGTAAAGTCCTTCTGGGCGGTTTGGACGGCTTGACAATTCTGGGTGGTATTGGCAAGCGACAAAGAATTTGTTTTCTGGGATTTCAACGATTTCGACCAAACGGTTGTCTGGTGAAACGCCTGAGAAGACAAAACCTGCTTCTTCGAACTGTTCACGGAAAGCATTGTTAAACTCATAACGGTGACGGTGGCGACGTTGTACCACTTCTTGATTGTCATAGGCAGCAGCTGCTTTTGATCCTCGTTTGAGTTTAGATGGGTAAAGACCGAGACGGAGCGTTCCTCCCATATCTTCCACATCGATTTGGTCCCGCATGATATCGATAATCGGATACTTGGTTTCTGGATCCAATTCGGATGAATTAGCTCCTTCCAAGCCTAAAACGTGACGGGCAAATTCGATACAGGTTAACTGCATCCCCAAGCAGACACCCAACATTGGGACGTCCTGTTCACGCGCATACTTGATGGCTTGAATTTTTCCTTCTGTTCCCCGTTGACCAAAACCACCTGGGACGATGATTCCATCAGCATCTCCAAGGAGTTCTGCCACATTTTCGGCTGTCACATCATTGGCATTGACCCAATTAATCTTGACTTCAGCATCATTCGCATAACCTGAGTGCTTCAAGGCTTCAACGACAGAAATGTAGGCATCTTGCAATTCCACGTATTTTCCAACTAAGGAAATCTTGACCTGCTTCTTGAGGTTCATGACCTTATCGACCATCGCAGACCATTCTGTCATATCTGCTGCAGGAACAT
>CAJZGQ010000088.1 GCA_916048115.1 uncultured Streptococcus sp.
CATCCTTGTTTTCGGCTTCCTAGGACTCGCTACCTTTAAACACAAAGATTTATAAAAAAAAAGGCTTGAGCACTGCTCAAGCCTTTTTTCTTAGTGTAATGGTCAAGATAAACCAGTCTGCCTCTGTCGCCAGTTGCAAGTCTCCCCCTAAGATCTCTACAAAATTTTGAATAATGTAGAGACCCAAGCCAGAAGACTCTTCTGTATCCGATAGATTTTCGGAGTAGAATCGACTAGCCAGTTGGTCTAAGTGCTGAATCGGTTGTTGCACAATATTGCGCAGCTCGACCCGAATCGTGTCCGCGTCCGACATCAGGGTCAAACGTGCCTGCTCCTTCCCATGCTTGAGGACATTGCTGAGCATATTTTGCAAGAGGCGCTCCCAGAGCTCGGGATCGGTAGCATAATGAAGATGCTCTTCTAGCTCCACCTCTAAGACAATCCCCGCCTCAGACAAGCTGTCATAATACTGGAATAACTGCTGGGTTAGTACTTGGCTGAGATTGACGTCTGAAAGCCGAGGCTGGATGGCTCCCTCCATCAAGCGTCTGTATTCCAAGAGAGATTCCAGGCGTTTTGAGACGACTTGAAGATTGGAAGCAATTTTCTTCAGCTTTTCCTCTTCCTGCGTCCCACCCTTGATGATTTGTTGGGTATAGCCCGATGCAATGGTCAAAGGCGTCCGGATATCGTGGGCAATATTACTAATGGCCATATCCAAGGTCTTTTTCTCTTGAAAGGCAATCCGATTGGTCCGCTCGATCTGATCAAAGAGATCACTGACCTGCTTGGTCAAGGCGACCAATTCTTTTTTTGAAACACGTGACGTTAACCGTACTCCACTCCCATTTTGGAGCTTCTGTTGAATCTGCTCCTGCAAATCTTTGAGAGCAGAGAGTAGGCGAAGGTAGCCCAGTCCCAAGAGAAGGACAAGGACGACAAGAATTAGAACTAAAACCCACATTACTTGTCTCCTTTCAAGCGAACACCCAAGCCCCAGACCGTTTCAATATAGTCCTCATCTGGGTCAAGCTGGGCAATTTTCTTTCGAAGATTGCTTAATTGGGCATTGAGGGTATTGTCTCCAGGCAGATAGACTTCTTCCCAGACAGCTTCATACAATTCTTCTTTGGTGAAAATCTTCTTTGGATGCGCCAGCAAGGTCTCAAAAATTTGAAATTCTTTTTTGCCCAATCGAAGCGTCTGTTCGCCGGACTCCAGTTCAAAGGTTTCTGGATTTAAGACCAAATTCTTAAAGGATCGCTTTTGCGACGCTTGAGATTCCTGTGCTACCGTCGGTTGATTTCTCAACTGCACCGTCACCCGAGCCGCCACTTCGTCCAGATTAAAGGGCTTGACAATATAATCATTGGCACCTGCAAGGAGATACTGGCTAATGAGGTGTTTGTCTCCCAGAGCGGTCATCATGATAACCGGTGTCTGACTCTGCAAACGGATCTCCTCAAGGACCTGATCCCCATTTTTCCCTGGAAGCATGATATCCAGAAGGACCAAATCAACGGCTTCTTGCTGGAAGAGCCGCAGCCCTTCTGTACCTGAAAAAGCCTGAAGGACCTCATGATCTTCACTTAAGAGACTGTATAAAATTTCTTGGATATCATTATTATCCTCGATTAATAAAATCCGTGTCACTTGCCTCGCTCCTTTTTTCTTTTCTTGCGAAATCAGTTCTATTCCCCTAGCCTATCAAATAAAGGGACCTTCGTCAATGAAAATCTGATAAAATTCTATTGTCCCCAGCTAGATCTGCATGTTAGATCATCACAAGATGAACTTGACTATCCTTTCTTTCAAAAGGTATAATAGGACCAATGACACAATAGGGAGACCAGTTTATGAAAAATAATGCTAAAACTAAAATCAGCCTTGTATCCATCCTCGTCATCCTGGGCGTTGCTGCAAGAATGATGCGAGTCATCCACCGCCAGCAAATCAGGGAGCAAAACAGACAAACCATTCAAACGACTAAAAAGGTTGCAGAGTTTCAGAAAACACTAGACGAGGAAGAAACGAAGAAACGGAACGAAACCTTCAACAAGATTTATAATGAATCCCTTGTTCGGAATAAGTTTGAGAATTGGCAAAAAGTCGATGAACTTCATGGTTTGGGACAAAGAACTGGGCAATTTTATATCTATAACTTTGAAAAAAAAGAAGAGATTCTCTTAGAGAACACTGATCAAGCATTTGTTCTACCTATTCGAGACAAGAGTGATAACGTCACATTTCAGGCTATCTTTGCCCACAAGGACGGTCAGTGGCACATCATGAAACCAGACGGAAGTTCACAGTTGCAACTAGGAGAAGCCAGCATTTCCGCTGAATCTAAGTTTGTCATCGAAAACAATGTCTTAGACTACGACCAGTAAATCAGTAAGGAATTGGCTTAGCTACATACAAAAAGCTTAGGACCCCAACTTGTGGTTGGAATTCTAAGCTTTTTAGTTCGCTGCCAGAGAGTCATCCAGAAGATGATTTAGCTCTAGAGGAGACTTTTATTTAACAGAAGCTCCATTGGTCGCAATGACTTCTTTGTACCAATAGAAGGATTTCTTGCGCGAACGGGCTAGGGTTCCTTTCCCTTCATTGTCCCTATCCACATAGATAAAGCCATAGCGCTTCTTCATTTCTCCAGTCCCGGCAGAGACCAGGTCAATACAACCCCAAGTCGTATAGCCCCAAAGGACAACGCCATCTTCATGGATAGCATCTCGCATGGCCTTGACATGGGCAGCCAGGTAGTCAATCCGGTAATCATCCTCAATCTCCCCTGCTTCATTTGGTGTATCAACTGCCCCTAATCCATTTTCCACGATAAACATGGGCTTTTGATAACGATCCCAGATAGTATTGAGGGTAATGCGGAGACCAAGAGGGTCAATCTGCCAACCCCATTCCGAGCTTTCTAGGTAGGGGTTCTTCAGAGAGGCAAAGATATTGCCCGCTGTTTTCTCCCTTTCAGCTGGATCCCCTGAAGCGACCCGACTAGCATAGTAGGAGAAGGAAATAAAGTCCACCGTATGCTCTTTCAATAATTGAATGTCCTGCTCGGTCATCTCAACCGTGATTCCCTGACGCTCCCACTCTTTCTTAGCATAGTTTGGGTATTCCCCACGCGCCTGCACATCGATGAAGAAATAGTTCTTGCGGTCTTCTTCTAGACCAGCCCAGACATCTCGCGGAGCACAGGTATGAGGATAGTTTGGTCCTGCTGCCAACATACAGCCCACCTTGTTGTTCGGATCAATCTCATGGGCTAGCTTGGTGGCAATGGCTGAAGCGACCAACTCATGGTGAGCCGCCTGGTATTTGACCTGCTCCTCATTCTCCCCTTCTTCAAAGCAAAGGCCCGCTCCCATAAAAGGCGCATGAAGGATCATATTGATCTCATTAAAGGTCAGCCAGTAGTTGACCAAGCCTTTGTAACGAGTGAAGAGCGTTCGGCAGAGGCGTTCGTAGTATTCCAACATCTTGCGACTACGCCAACCACCATACTCAGTAATCAAATGCATGGGGCAGTCAAAGTGGGTAATGGTCACCAAGGGTTCAATGCCATACTTGTGGCACTCCTTAAAGAGATCTTCATAGAACTGGAGACCCGCTTCATTCGGCTCCAATTCATCCCCTTGTGGGAAGATCCGAGACCAGGCAATGGACAAGCGATAGGTTTTAAAGCCCATTTCCCCAAAAAAGGCAATGTCTTCCTTGTAGCGATGGTACATATCAATGCCATCTTTAGCCGGGTAAAAATAGCCCTCTTCAAAGTCGAACATCTTTTTCTGACCCGTAATAATCGCATGACGATCAGGCCCAATTGGTACCACATCCACATTCGCCAAGCCACGGCCATCTTCATTATAAGCTCCCTCACACTGGTTAGCAGCTGTCGCTCCACCCCAAAGGAAACCATCTGGAAATTGAAGTTTGTCGGTCATCTCTCTACCTCACTTGATTTGATAGTTCTATTATACCCCTCTCTAACCCAAAAGTCTTACAAGATCCTAGGAAAAACCGAACCTATTCTAAGGCAACTATCGCTTTCATGCAACACAAAAAGACCGGATGACTCCGATCTTTTAATAGTTCATATTCTGTTTTAAGAATCATTATGGTTAACTTCAAATGACTAAGCATCCTATTTCATACGATAAAAATCAATGACTAGACCAGCAGGGCCTTCAACTAATAAGGACTCTGTTCCCCAATCCGTTTCACAAGGACCGTGTAAAATCTCGACACCGATCTCTTTTAACCGCTTTTGGTTCTGGTCGACATCTTCTACCTCAATGTGTAGGATGATTCCTGACTGAAAATTTTCCAAAGGTATCAAATGATTTTGGGATAACATTAGACAATGACTGCCAATCGTGAACTGAGCAAAACCATCATCAACATAGTCTGCCTTTTTATCCAAGATACTCTCTAATTCAGCACAGACTTGGGGAACATCTGAAACGATAATATCTAATTGATTTAAATTCATTTCTTATCCTCCACAAAAAGACCGGATAGCTCCGATCTTTTTATTTTCCACGAGAGAAATTATTTAATTGCGCGTGATTGCAATCCTTCTTCTTCCAAGAAGAGGCGGAATGGTACAAGCTCTTCAGCTTCGTATTTTTCCTTGAAGGCTTTGATTGCTTCTTCTGAGTGTTGTTTTGGAT
>CAJZGQ010000089.1 GCA_916048115.1 uncultured Streptococcus sp.
TCAGCAAGGACTTCTCTCACCAGAGAGCGATACTGCATGACTTGTTTGACATCATGGTGGATCTGGATCCCCTTGTAGATTCCAAATATAAGTAAGATGAATAAGAAGATCTTCACTATGCGTTTAATCATTATTTACTCTGTATATCCTCAATGTTTTTGATCAGAATAGAATAGGTCCCGTTCTCGTTTAGAATAAATTCAACAGATTCTGCATCTTCATAGACATTATTCGGAACGATCAGTTCAATTCCATTTGACAATGACAATTTCTGATTTTCAAACTTCTTCAACTGGCGACTTGCATCAATTTCTTCAAAAGTGACAGGTTCAGGTACAGCTTCTTTGACTTGGTCAATAAAACTGAGGCGGGCTGTCAGATTGTCATCGAAGAGATCATCTGCTAATTTCTCTGGAGAGAGTTTATTTTCTTCCTCGATATGATTGAAAATAGCTGATTTAACCTTTGATTGAAATTGAAAATCATCTGTATTAAAGCTTTCCGCAATTTTCTGGGCTGTTTTTTCTAGTGCCTTGATCGATTTTTTAGGTGAAATCTTAGGTTGCTCCTGGAGAAGATTCTCAGAGAAATAGTTCAAAAACGCTCCATTGTACTTGATTCGTTTTTCGATCAAATGGTACTTGCGGCTTTGAAGATTAATGACCAAAGCTTCATCTGCACCAGTCCCAAAGCCAGGTAGATTGTTTTGCGTCAACTTAATCGGATTGTCCACTTCACCGCCAAGATGGGTCAAGGTTTCTCGTAAGGCGATCCGAAGAAAGGCAAAATGATCCACCCCTTCTTTTGAGAATTGGATAAACACCAAATCGTTGGTCTTTTGATTCTCAGAGACGACAAATTCTTCTTTCCAGCGATTGGCTACGGCTACTGAAGTTTCTAGGAAATCATCCGTGATCATCTCAAGGAAAGGATTGTCCTCTTCGAAAATACCGGTTCTGGCTTCATCGGAATAAACTCGCTCAATCTTTTTTCGCAAGTATTCCTCAATTTTAGGTGTGATATTGAGGAATTTGTCTGCTAGATAAAGATCGGTATCATCTGGTCTAAATTGATGAATGATGGCTTTCTTTACGTAAATATCCATAAGATGGTTTAGTCCTTGTAAAGTGGGAAGGCATCTGTCAAGGCTTTGACTTGGCTACGAACCTCGTCTAATACTTCTTGCTTATCTGCATTCTTCAGCGCTTTGATCATGAGTTCAGCAACGGTGCGACTTTCTTTTTCACCAAAACCGCGAGCAGTGATGGCTGCTGCACCAATCCGAATCCCACTGGTCTTAAATGGAGACAAGGTTTCATAAGGAATAGAGTTCTTGTTGAGGGTAATGTTGACCTCGTCCAGTAAGTTTTGCGCTACCTTCCCATTTTCAACGACTTTGGTCACATCGACAAGGAAAAGGTGGTTCTCAGTTCCGCCTGAAATGACACGGAAATCAGGATCTTGCAAGAAGACATCAGCCATAGCCTGACTGTTCTTAATCACGTTAGTGGCATACTCTTTAAAGGCAGGATCAAGCGCTTCTTTAAAAGCAACGGCTTTAGCTGCAACGACATGCTCTAGTGGTCCTCCTTGAATACCAGGGAAGATGGCAGAGTTAATTTTCTTAGCTAACTCCTCGTCATTAGTCAAGATCAAGCCACCACGAGGACCACGAAGGGTCTTGTGAGTGGTTGTTGTCGTGATATGGGCATAAGGAACTGGACTTGGGTGAAGACCTGCTGCAACTAGACCAGCAATATGGGCCATATCAACCATGAGCTTGGCTCCTACTGCATCTGCAATTTCACGGAATTTTGAGAAATCAATAATGTGAGAGTAGGCTGAAGCACCAGCAACGATGAGTTTTGGTTTGACTTCTTGGGCTTGTTTTAAGATGGCGTCAAAATCTAAGAGTTCTGTTTCCGGATCTACACTATAGGACACAAAGTTATAAGTTTGACCAGAGAAACTCACAGAAGCTCCGTGCGTCAAATGCCCACCGGCAGCCAGATCCATCCCCATAACAGTGTCTCCAGGCTCAATCAAAGCCATATAGGCAGCACAGTTGGCCTGACTACCTGAGTGGGGTTGAACATTGGCAAACTTAGCCCCAAAAATTTCCTTAGCGCGTTCGATGGCCAGGCTTTCGACGACATCTACGACATCAGTCCCACCGTAGTAACGATGACCCGGATAGCCTTCTGCGTATTTATTGGTCAGGATAGACCCTTGTGCTGCCATAACCGCCTTAGAAACGACATTTTCAGAAGCAATCAACTCGATATTGTTTTGTTGACGTTCCTCTTCTTTAGCGATCGCATTCCATAGGTCTGCATCATAGGCTTTGTAATCTTCTTTATCAAAAATCATAGGTCTACTCCTTATTAAATAAATTTTTATATACATTATGACAGAGGAAGGTCATCTTCCTCAAAAGAAAGCTCGGGCACTTGTGCAAGCAAGTCAGCTTTCGTAATCGAACCTTGTCGTAAAATCCTTGCTTTGGTCCCAGAAATATCTAGGATAGTCGAATCTTGGCCAGTAAGGAAAGCATCGTCCTCAAAGCCAGGAATTACCTGATCAAATTCTTTTACAATAGCTTCATACTTTGTTCCGCTAGCATGTCCAGATAGATTTGCAGAAGGACCAACTAAAGGACCATATTTACGAATTAATTCCAAGGTCTTTGGATGGGCTGGCATCCGAAAGCCAACCGTAGACATCCCTGAATGAATCCATTCTGGCACCTTTTCATTAGCCTGAAGAATAATAGTTAAAGGCCCAGGTAAAAATGATTCAATCAGTTTTGTTAAATAGCTAGGTTGATTTTTCGAATAAATTCGAACATCTTCTTCGTCAGCTACATTCAAGTTCAGGGCTTTCTTTCTAGGTCTACGTTTTAATTCGTAAATATATTCAACTGCCTCTTGATCCAAAGCTTTAGCGAAAATACCATAGACTGTTTCAGTTGGCAGAATAACCGCACGTCCTGCTTCTAATTCTTTCTCAATGTGATCCATTGTCTACTACTACCATTCTATCTTGTCCAAATTGGTCTTTCAAAACTCGAACTTGTTTGTCGGGAAATGCCTTTTGAAAGAGCTCTTTTACTTTGTTCCCTTGCTTATAGCCGATCTCTAGATAGACCTTCCCTTCTGGTGTTAAAACACTTGGTGCTTGCCGGGCAATCTTTTCGTAGATAGCATATCCATCACGGTCTGCAAAGAGAGCTAAGTGAGGTTCAGAGGCTAATACATTGGCTCCAACTTCTTCTACATCATCACGCGAGATATAGGGTGGATTGGAAACAATCAGGTCGTATGGACCTTCTAGATCATCTAGTACATCTGAAGACTTAAAGGAAACGACTGCTTCTAACTGCTGGGCATTTTCATGAGCAAGGGCTAAGGCCTCCTCTGAGACATCACTAGCTTGAATCTGCCAGTTAGGTCTAGCAAGGGCTATGCTAATAGCAATGGCACCACTTCCTGTTCCAATATCCAGAACTCGTAAAGCTTCCCCATCGTTTTCCCCAAGTATGAGAGCGACCAACTCCTCAGTCTCTGGGCGTGGGATCAGCACGCGCTCATCAACTGTAAAAACATGGCCACAAAATTCTGCGCTCCCAATAATATACTGGGCAGGGATGTGATGTTTCAACTGGTCAAAGATGGATAGAAGCAAGGCCTGATCCTCTACTTCCACTTCTTTTTGCAAGGCAAGGACAAAGTCTGTAAAGGTCCAGTTTTTTAAAGCTCGATACGCGAAGGAGAGGCTTTCTGCTTCCTCTCCAACGGCTATTAATTCTTCTTCATACTGGGCTAATAATGATCCCAACAACATTATTTATTCAACTCTTCTAGTTTTTGTGTTTGATCATACAAGACCAAAGCATCGACCACTTCATCTAATTTACCAGATAAGATAGTATCCAGTTTTTGAAGGGTCAAGCCAATCCGGTGATCAGTCACACGGTTTTGAGGGAAGTTATAAGTCCGGATCCGCTCTGAACGGTCACCAGTACCGATAGTTGACTTCCGCTCAGCGTCTTGCTCATCTTGGGCAATCTGAGCGAAGTGGTCAGCCACACGCGCACGGATGATCTTCATGGCTTTTTCACGATTCTTCTGTTGGGTCCGTTCTTCCTGCATCTCTACCTTGATATTGGTTGGCAAGTGGACGATACGAACAGCTGTTGCAACCTTGTTGACGTTCTGTCCACCCGCACCAGATGCGTGGTAGATGTCAATCCGAAGGTCTTTTGGATCAATGTCGTACTCAACTTCTTCAATTTCTGGCATGACCAGAACGGTTGCTGTAGAGGTATGGACACGACCTTGGCTTTCCGTCACGGGAACGCGTTGTACTCGGTGGGCACCAGATTCATACTTGAGTTTCGAGTAGACCGATTGACCAGAAACCATGGCCACTACTTCTTTGATCCCGCCAACGCCATTGTAAGAGGCTTCCATGACCTCAAAGCGCCAACCTTGGCTTTCCGCATATTTTTGATACATCTGCAAGAGGTCGCCAGCAAACAACTGAGCTTCGTCCCCTCCTGCTGCTCCACGGATTTCCAAGATAATGTTCTTGTCATCGTTTGGATCTTTTGGAAGAAGTAAGATCTTCAGTTTTTCTTCGTACTCTTC
>CAJZGQ010000090.1 GCA_916048115.1 uncultured Streptococcus sp.
TGGAAAAAAACGCCATTGTCCATGTTTGTCTAGAGCATGTCAACCACATGGAGGTTTGTAAAGAATCGATTCGTACCTTGCTCAAAGATTGTGGCTTTCAAAACGTCACCATTGAGGTCGATGAAGACTTGGCAACCCACCGAGCCCACAAGCGAAATATCGAAGAACTGGAAGTGGATCAAGGTCATGGGCATGATCATCACCATCATTAATGACGAGTTGGTACGAGCAGAAGCCTAAGAAAAAGTGTATACTGTAGGTAAGTAAGCAATAGAAAGTAGGTTGTTCCTATGAAGAAAACAGTTTATACAAAAGCTGGGCAAGTGGGTCTAGTAGAAGTAGAACGTCCACGCATCGAAGCACCGGATGATGTTATTCTCCGCATCGTTCGTACCTGTGTTTGTGGATCCGATCTATGGAGCTACCGTAATCCTGATATTGAAGCCGGCCATCAAAATAGTGGGCACGAAGCTATTGGGATCGTTGAAGAAATCGGAGAAGCTATTACAACGGTGAAACCGGGAGACTTTGTCATCGCCCCTTTCACTCATGGTTGTGGGGAGTGTGATGCCTGTCGTGCTGGCTATGATGGGACGTGTGACCGCCATATCGGGAGCAACTGGTCTGATGGGGTCCAAGCAGAGTACATGCGCTTCGAATATGCTAACTGGGCTCTTGTCAAAATTCCAGGGCAACCGTCTGATTATACAGAAGCCATGCTCAAATCCTTCTTGACGCTGGCAGATGTCATGCCGACAGGCTACCATGCGGCGCGTGTAGCTAATGTGCAAAAAGGTGACAAGGTTGTCGTTATCGGGGATGGAGCTGTAGGTCAATGTGCGGTCATCGCAGCTAAGATGCGTGGAGCATCGCAAATTGTCCTTATGAGTCGTCACCAAGACCGCCAACAAATGGCTTTGGAATTTGGTGCAACTGCAGTCATCGCAGAGCGTGGTGAGGAAGGCATCGCCAAGGTTCGTGAAATCCTTGGTGGAGGAGCAGATGCAGCTCTTGAATGTGTCGGTACCGCAGCAGCTGTCGATCAAGCCCTTGGGGTCCTTCACAATGGTGGACGTTTAGGTTTTGTCGGTGTGCCTCATTACAAGAACCGTGCTCTAGGTTCGACCTTTGCCCAAAATATTTCTGTGGCAGGTGGAGCAGCCTCTGTCACCACCTATGACAAGCAGTTCTTGCTCAAGGCCGTTCTGGATGGCGATATCAATCCAGGACGTGTCTTCACTCATAGCTATAGCTTGGATGAGATTGATCAAGCTTATAAAGATATGGATGAACGCAAGACTATTAAGGCTATGATTGTGATTGAGTAACGAAAAAGTCTAGTAGAAATGAATCTACTAGACTTTTCTTTTATTGTGAAATAAATTTTTACTTCAAATCCGACATCACTTGTTTCTTGGTGAAGGTGCGCTCTTGTTTATTAGCTAAGGCCTTAATGCGCGCATCAAGGAGAATAGCGCGACCTTCGGCACTTCGGGTATAGACGAGGTCATACTTACCTAGGCTCTTTCGGATTTGCTCCACAAAGGCTTGGGCATCCTCTTTCCGTTTGTCAAAGAGGCTTGGTACAGCGAAATATTCTGTTTGATCGGATACCTTTTCCTGTGCTTTCAGGATATAACGCTGATTTTCAATCGGTGCGAAGAATTCGATCATGGTTTGCGAGAAGAGTTCCTTCTCCCGCATGGTTCCGCCCTTCATATAGATCAGAGTGTTGATGGCATCCTTTCTATCTCGGACCACTTGGATGCGGGTCTCCTGGGTTTGAATCTGCCCAGAAAGGAGCAGGGCTTGGTGAATGGCCTGGCCAAAGACCTCTAGCCGTTTATAAGGACTCTTATAGAGGTAGTAGCGGAGCCAAGCAAGGAGTGCGAGAACAGCTAAGACGAATAGAAGAATAAGAGACCCTGTATTCCATCCACCTCTATGTGAATAGTAAATCAGGTTGGCGAAAGCATCGGTCAAAGTAGCGGCCGTCAGCCAGCGAGCGAGCTTTCTAGCATCAAAAAATAGGGCCAGAGGCAGGAAGTGTTTATCCACTTGTACCTCGTTTGCAATCTCCATATTCTCCAGAATCGGAAGAGCTTTTTGCCAGCCATCCCGGAGTTCTTGACGATAGGTAGAGCGCTCTAAGGTCTCTTCGTTGAGTTTCTGTAACTGTTTTTTAGTATAGCGGATATTGTCAAAGGCCAGACGCTCGATACCGGATTCGATAAAGGGTTCCTTGTAGTGGAGGCCTAAAAATTGCTTCATCCGTCTTTCTAAGAGCTCCAGATCAGGACTGTATTGTTTCAGCTGATCAGTGATGGCTTCGATCTCTTCCTTTTCAAGATCTGACTTTTCATACCATTTCTTTAGGGAAAGATTGATAGAGACCAGATGCCAGATGTTACTGGTCTTGTCTGGATCCTCAGGCCATACTCTGATGGCACGGCCACGCATTTGGTTGCTGAGCATAAAGCTACCGACAAAGCTCGCTAGGATCAAGGAGT
This sequence comes from uncultured Streptococcus sp., assembly GCA_916048115.1. Classification (GTDB taxonomy): domain Bacteria; phylum Bacillota; class Bacilli; order Lactobacillales; family Streptococcaceae; genus Streptococcus. The sequence goes on from CAJZGQ010000090.1 coordinate 2,511, forward strand.
TGACACAAGGAGCATCCCAGCCTTCTCCTAGAAGAGACTTGGTTCCAATGACGACTTGGATGAGCCCTTCTTGAAAGAGCTGGGTCACAGCTGTCACCAAATCATGTTGAGAACCTACCAAGCGAACCTTGAGAAAGTCATCAGAAGCTAATTGGCCGATATTTTGGTAAGTCAGTCGATCTGCTCCTAGAAGCTCTTCTAATCTTGGCCTAGCAACTGTTGGGATGATGACGATACTACCTGTCAAGACAGCGATTGCAGGAGGAGTCGTTAGCTCTATGCTTTCCCTGCGGATGGATTCAAAATACGAGAGAACTCCCAACTGAGTGAATTGGGCGTCCTTGTCCCCTAGATGAACTTCAAAGTCTTGGCGAATATAGTCTGTTAAAACCAGTTGGCGCAGTTGGCTTCCAAGAGCCTGGTATTCCGCCTTGAAAATCTCTCGAACCGCATTGAGTTTTCCGAGGGATTGATTGAGCAGGAGGTCTTGTTTTTTGTTGCGGACCAGTTTGACTTGTTTTCGATCGATTAAGCTGGCTGCTTTTAATTCATGGAGGAGTTGCTTTTCGTATTCTTCTGGTAGATTGTACCAGTGGGGAACCTGAAAGAGCAGGCCTTGCAGGAGAATTTCTAGCCAGTCCATGGTGAAAGCAGGAAGTTTCTTGGCTCCTAAAAGGTCTTGGAAACGTTTGGGAAAGGCGATTCCCCTGCTTCGAAGAAAGATCAGGGTAGCAGAGAGATACTTGGGATCATTGAGCAATTCATCATCGCTGATCTGACCCGATAAGGCCTTACAGGATTGCAGGTATTGACAAAAGAGGGGATCGGAAGTCAGTTGTTGCAAGAGAGCATTCTTTTGTTGGCTAAAGGCGTCCAACTGAGCCTGCTCTTCCTTTGTTGGAAAGGCAAAGTAGACATAGTCCTGATGAGGACAAAGGGTCTCTTCCTTGACCAATTCGGGAACCGTAATTTCCTCATCGATCTCCCCACACATGCGGATATAGCGTTCCCAAAGGGCAGGGTCCCCTTCATAGGGAGGGGTAGCAGTGAGGGAGATCATCTTTAAGTCAGGGAAGGCTTGGCGAAAGGCTTCCAAGCTCTTCCACCATTCATTGCGCAAGTGGTGACACTCATCCAAACAAAGGGTTCCGAGTGAGATGGCTTTGAAAGTAGTAAAGATATCAAAGCCTTTGAAATCAAATGTTTCAATCTCTGCCTGGTCATCGGTATCTTCAGCTTGCGATTGACCAACGACTTGGTTCATAGCGCTGTGGAGGGCCTGATAGGTAGCCACTGTAATCAGCTTAGGATGTTTTAAGTCTTGCGAAATCAAGTGCTCCGCTTCGCCTTCATCTTTCAAGAATGCTTGGACAATCCGGTCGACCCATTGCTGGCGAATCGTGACTGTAGGTGCCAGGATAAGGGTTGGTTGCCCAAAGCGTCGGATAAATTCGATTCCCAGGGTTGTTTTTCCAGAGCCAGGAGCCGCCACCAAATGCAGGTGGCCATCCGCCATAAAAGCCTCACTCTTATCGAGGACGCGTTTTTGATAGTGTCTCCATTGGCCTATAAAGGCTAGTTCTTGTAACATTGGTTTCCTCCCTTGTACTGTCCCCATTATAACATAGCGAAGGACAAGAATCTTTTGGTAGAAGCTGAAGATTTCTACTTTCTAATGAGAATGGCAAACAGGAATCATTCGGACAGAGCGAAAAAGCCCAATCATTTGATTAGGCTTTTTCATGTTAGTCTTGTTTTGTTTTACGAGAGAGTCCAAAGGCAGCACCCATGCTAAGAAGACCAAGACCTAGAGTCGTCAAAGCAATGGAGTTTTTGCTTCCTGTATTTGGAAGACTTGCTTCTTTTTGAGGAAGAGCTGCAGGTGCGATATAGACTGCTGTTTTGGCAGGCTCGTTTTTAGCTGGTGTGAATACTGTCGGTTTCGCAGGTGTTACAACAGCCGGTTTTTGAGGAGTAGGAGTCGGTGTTGCAGGCGTTTGGATGCTAG
>CAJZGQ010000091.1 GCA_916048115.1 uncultured Streptococcus sp.
CCTTTCTTGTCAATACGAGCATCAATTTGTGATTACAAAAGATGGTCCAGTGATCCTAACTAGTCAAGGTGAGGAAGGAACTTACTAAAAGATAGAGAGGAAAGAATGGAGCTGAAGGCACGTGTCTGGTTTCGCTCTTTGCTCTTTTTTAGTAAAAATGGGGAGGTGAGGAATGAAAAAGGTCCTACAAAAAGTGTTCGATCAGCCATTTATTAAAGGCTTCGTGAGGTTTTATCAGAGTGCTGAGTCTGATATCACTAGCATTGCTGTAGCCTATTATTTGTTGATCTCTATTTTCCCTTTGATGCTGATTGCAGCAAATATCTTGCCCTACTTTCACATTCGTCCTACTCAGATTCTTTTGAGTCTAGAAGAAGTCCTACCCGCTTCTTTGTATCGGACGGTGGCCCAGATGATCTCGAGTGTGTTGACCAAGCCTTCGACAGGGTTACTGAGTTTCTCGATTATTTCTGCTTTGTGGATCTTCTCTCAGAGCATTGCCTACCTTCAAAAAGCCTATAATAAGAGTTATGGGGTGGAAAAGGAGCGTGGTATTATCTGGGGGCGACTCTTCAGCTTTCTGATCAGTTTTGCCTTGCAAGGCTTGTTTGGACTTTCGCTCATCCTTTCCATGTTTGGAAAAATGATCGTCCGCTATCTCTATCAGACTTTTTCATTTGATCGGACAATTTATGTACGTTTATTGAATTTGACAGAGCCAACCATCTACCTCTTGCTCTTTGTCAGTCTGGTCTTGCTTTATTACACCCTTCCAAATGTTAAAATTCCAAAATTTAGATATGTTTTTCCAGGGGCGACTTTTGTGGTTGTTGTCCTTTATGCAATCTTGAATATCTTTTGGAAATATGTAGATCGCTATGTGAGTCATTTCTTAGATGCTCGTTTCTTCGGTTCGGTCGTCCTAGCGGTTATTATGTTCTGGTTCATTTTGGTAGCTAAAATCATGATAATTGGTTGTATTTTAAACGCCAGTGTTCAATTTGCCAGAGAAGCCAAATTCCAAACGCGTAATGGAGAAATTGTTTCCAAATTAAAATCAGAAGAAGTGGCCTTCCGGCATAGAGAAACTTCATTAAAATTAAAACAACGATTACGTCTTAAAAATAGAGATAAAAGGAAAGAATAGAAATCAGATGATATCTGGTTTCTTTTTTTGTTGATTTTTATTGCATTTGCAACAAAAATATGTTACTCTATTTCTAACAAGAAAGGAGGAGTGGGATGAGTATTTTGCGTGAGATTGGTATCATTGCGCGCGCTCTGGATTCTATTGCAAATATCGAATTTAGAGATTTAGATTTAGCACGTGGTCAATATCTCTATCTGGTGCGAATTGCAGAGCAACCTGGAATGATTCAGGAAGAACTCTCTGACCTCTTGAAAGTAGATCGATCCACCGTTGCAAGGTCCGTAAAAAAACTAGAAGAACGTGGCTTGATTCAGCAACGTCCGAGAGGGGAAAATCTCAAAACCAAGGAATGGGAGTTAACTGAAAAAGGTAAGCAGATTTACCCCTTCATTTTAGGGGAGCATCTTTACTCTGAGAGAACTGCTTTAAAAGGATTTTCCAAAAAAGAAGTCGCACAGTTAGAAGAGTACCTCATCCGAGTTCGTGAGAATATCACCTTGGATTGGGAACTAGTTAAAAAAGGTAAAAAAAGAAATTATAGTGAGGTAAAGCAATGAAAGTAACAGTCGATCAAGAATTTTGGGAGTTGTTCCCAACAGCTAGAATTACAGTGATGTCCTTGTATGGCATTGATAACACAGTAGATGAAGCCAAGGATCCTTATTTCAAAGAATTGTTGGACAAGGGTGCCAAGAGAGCATGGGAATTTATCGATGAAGAAAACTATACCCAGAGTGAGTTCGTTCAAGAGTGGCGCCAAGCTTTTAGCAAGTTTAAAACAAAAAAAGGAGCCCGATCTTCCATCGAAGCACTCTTAAAACGGGTTCACCAAGGTCGTGAATTTTATCCGATTAATCCCTTGGTTGATTTATACAATAGTGTGTCTATGGCTTATGCCCTTCCTTGTGGAGGAGAAGACATGGATAAATTAGTGGGTGGACTTTCTCTAGGACAAGCGAAAGGAGGCGAACCGTTCTTTCCATTAGGAGCTGAAGAAGATGCGCCAGCTTTGGAAGGGGAGATCATCTACTATGACCAAGAAGGAGCTGTTTGTCGTTGCTTGAATTGGCGTGAGGCTCAAAGAACCATGCTAACTGAAGATACGAAGGACGCTATTTTGGTGATTGAAGCTATCAATGAGGAGCAGGCCAAACGTGCACAAACAGCTATGCAAGAATTGAAAGAGCTAGCCAAGGATTATTTTGGGGTCGAAGGAACGATCTATCAATTAAGTGCAGAGCATACAAGTATAGAAGTTTAAAAGAATAAGGCTGAAACAATTGTTTCAAGCCTTGTTTTTATTTTTAAAGACAAAGAGTTTACTAAAGACATAATTGAGGACCACTATAGCAACTTGCGCAAAGAGAGTTTCAATTAGATTGATTTGACTCTTGTTGTTGTGGACAAATTGCCCGATAATTCCTGGGAATTGCTTGACAAAAATCTCGGTCAAGGCCATGTCTAGTATAAAGGTCCCAGAGCGCGCAATCGCAAATCGGATCAAGCGCTGAAACCAGCCCTTTCTTTCTTGCTTAAAGACGATGGTATCGTTGGTCGCAAAGGCAAAGAGGATCCCAGCAATGTTTCCAATCGCTGTCGCCAATCGTTCATCACGAGACATATGATAGATGAAGAGGCGGGTTCCGACGGAAACAAGGGTTGTTGCCACACCAAAGAAGAGATAGGATAAAATTTCATTATCAAAAAATTTTTTAATTAGTGTTTTCATAAATTCAGTCTACCATAAAACCTCAAAATATGCTATACTTAAAAGGTTGAAGAAATCAAACCTTCAACCCTTGGCGCTTAAGATCCTTTCGCCAAGCATATTACACGCGGGAAAACCGCTAAAGGAGAATAGATGAAACAGTTAACTGCTCGTGATATGGCACAAATTGCCATTGTTGCTGCGATTTATATCGTATTGACCATTACCCCACCTCTCAATGCGATGGCCTACTATGGCTATCAATTCCGTGTTTCGGAGATGATGAATTTCTTAGCCTTCTACAATAAGAAGTACTTGATTGGAGTGACTCTTGGTTGTATGATTGCTAACTTATTTAGTTTTGGGTGGATCGATGTCTTTGTTGGTGGAGGTTCAACCTTTGTCTTCCTAGGACTTGGACTCATTCTATTTGGTCGTTTTAAAAATAAGTTCTTGTTTGACGGTCTTATTCGGTTTGACCATTTCTTGTTTGCGATTTTCTTTTCCATTTCCATGTTTACGATTGCCTTGGAACTTTATTACCTTCAAGGCCAACCATTCTTCTATAACTGGTTGACCATGGGAGTGGGTGAATTTGCATCCTTGATTTTTGGAGCGATTGTGATCAATCAACTTTCTAAACGGATTGATTTTACAAAATAAGAAAAGGGAGCTCTGGCTCCTTTTTTTCATGCTAAGAATGCAGTAAATTCAAGGCTAAATTAAGATTTTATGATAAAATAAGAACATGAAAACCAGAATGAAAGAATTAGTGGAATTACTCAATCGCTATGCTTATGAGTATTACACAAAAGACGCTCCATCTGTTTCAGATAGTGAATACGATCAATTATATCGGGAGTTGGTGGAACTAGAAACAGCTCATCCAGATGAGATCTTACCAGAGAGTCCAACTCACCGTGTAGGTGGTGTGGTTTTAAAAGGTTTTACTAAATACCAGCATCAGTATCCCCTTTATAGTTTGCAGGATGCTTTTTCGCGTGAAGAATTAGAAGCCTTTGATCAGCGTGTCCGTAAGGAATTTCCTTCCATCAGCTATGTATGCGAGTTGAAGATCGATGGCTTGTCCATTTCCCTCACCTATGAAAATGGTGTCCTTGTAACAGGAGCAACACGTGGGGATGGTTCTGTCGGTGAGGATATTACAGAGAATCTCAAGCGGGTCAAGGACATTCCTTTGGTGTTACCAGAGCCAGTGAACATTACAGTTCGAGGCGAGTGCTACATGCCACGGGCATCTTTTGATCGCGTCAATCAGATCCGTCAAGAAAATGGCGAGCCTGAGTTTGCCAATCCACGGAATGCTGCTGCGGGAACGCTTCGCCAATTGGATACGAAAATCGTGGCCAAGCGAAATCTCGCGACCTTCTTGTATCAAGAAGTGAGTCCCACTGATCAAAGCAGTCAGGAAGGCGTGCTTGAGAAATTAGCTCGCTTAGGGTTTGTCGTGAACCAAGAGCGAGTGTTGGCAGAGGATATGGAGCAAATTTGGGACTTTATCCAAAAAGTAGCTCAGTTTCGAGAGGATCTTCCCTATGATATCGATGGGATCGTCATCAAGGTCAATGACCTAGCTGTTCAAGAAGAACTAGGCTTTACCGT
>CAJZGQ010000092.1 GCA_916048115.1 uncultured Streptococcus sp.
TGCTCATGGCTGCTGAACCTGCTAAAGAAGGTGGATTCTTAACAGCCTTCATGGGGACTAAAGGGTTGTTAACAGCCTTTATTGCTGCATTCATTACTGTTAATGTTTACAAAGTCTGTGTGAAAAACAATGTGACCATCCGCATGCCGGACGAGGTTCCACCAAATATTTCACAAGTATTTAAAGACTTGATTCCATTTACATTATCAGTTGTACTCTTGTATGCACTTGAATTAGTTGTTAAAGCAGGCCTTCATGTAACGGTTGCTGAATCAATCGGTACTCTTCTTGCTCCACTCTTCTCAGCTGCAGACGGATACCTTGGTATTACCTTCATCTTTGGTGCTTATGCCTTCTTCTGGTTTATAGGTATCCATGGTCCTTCAATCGTAGAACCAGCTATCGCAGCGATTACTTATGCAAATGCTGAAGTAAACTTGAAGTTGATTCAACAAGGAATGCACGCAGATAAGATCCTTACTTCAGGTACTCAAATGTTTATCGTTACTTTGGGTGGTACTGGTGCGACTCTTGTCGTTCCATTCATGTTCATGTGGTTAACGAAATCAAAACGTAACCGTGCCATTGGACGTGCTTCTGTTGTTCCTACATTCTTTGGTGTTAACGAACCAATCTTGTTCGGTGCTCCAATTGTATTGAACCCTATCTTCTTCATTCCATTTATCTTTGCTCCAATTGCAAACGTATGGATCTTCAAATTCTTTGTTGATACCTTGGGAATGAACTCATTTACTTCTAACCTACCATGGACAACTCCTGGACCTCTGGGTATTGTTCTTGGTACGAACTTCCAAGTACTTTCATTCATCCTTGCTGCATTACTTATCGTAGTGGACGTAGTTATTTACTACCCATTCCTTAAAGTTTACGATGAACAAATTCTTGAAGAAGAACGTTCTGGTAAAGCAAACGACAGCTTAAAAGAAAAAGTTGCTGCAAACTTTAACACTGCTAAAGCAGATGCTATTCTTGAAAAAGCTGGTGTTGAAGGTGAACCAGTTCAAAACAATATCACAAAAGAAACAAACGTATTGGTTCTTTGTGCAGGTGGTGGAACTAGTGGACTTCTTGCCAACGCTTTGAACAAAGCTGCTGCAGAATACAATGTTCCTGTGAAGGCTGCTGCTGGTGGTTACGGTGCTCACCGTGAAATGTTGCCAGAATTTGACCTTGTTATTCTTGCTCCTCAAGTAGCTTCAAACTATGAAGATATGAAGGCTGAAACAGATAAACTTGGAATCAAATTGGCTAAGACTGAAGGAGCTCAATACATCAAGTTGACTCGTGATGGTAAAGGCGCTCTTGCATTCGTTCAAGAACAATTTCAATAATAAATACATTTACTGTTGATTGAAGTGAGATGGAGATGGATGGCTCACTAACTCCTCTCCGCTCACTTTTCATTTTATCCAATTAAGAAATAGGTGAAAAAATGACAAAAACACTTCCTAAAGATTTTATTTTTGGTGGGGCGACAGCTGCCTACCAGGCAGAAGGTGCAACTCATACAGATGGTAAAGGACCAGTTGCATGGGATAAATATTTAGCAGACAACTATTGGTATACTGCTGAACCAGCAAGTGATTTCTACCATAAATATCCAGTAGACTTACAGTTGGCGGAAGAATATGGCGTAAACGGAATTCGTATTTCTATTGCTTGGTCACGTATTTTCCCAACTGGTTATGGTGAAGTCAATCCAAAAGGGGTAGAATTCTATCATAGGTTATTTGCAGAATGTCATAAACGTCATGTAGAACCATTCGTAACTCTTCACCACTTTGATACTCCTGAAGCTCTTCACTCAAATGGAGACTTCTTGAATCGTGAAAATATCGAACACTTTGTAGATTATGCTGCTTTCTGTTTTGAAGAATTCCCAGAAGTCAACTACTGGACAACCTTCAATGAAATTGGCCCAATCGGTGATGGTCAATACTTGGTTGGTAAATTCCCACCAGGTATTCAATATGACCTTGCCAAAGTCTTCCAATCACACCACAATATGATGGTTTCTCATGCACGTGCTGTGAAATTGTATAAAGACAAAGGGTATGAAGGTGAAATTGGAGTTGTGCACGCTCTTCCAACTAAGTATCCGTTGGATCCAGAAAATCCAGCAGACGTTCGGGCGGCTGAATTGGAAGATATCATCCATAACAAGTTTATTCTAGATGCAACCTACCTTGGACACTATTCAGATGCAACCATGGAAGGTGTAAACCACATTCTTTCAGTTAATGGTGGTAGCTTGGATCTTCGTGACGAAGACTTTGCAGCGCTTGAAGCAGCTAAAGATTTGAACGACTTCCTTGGAATTAACTACTACATGAGTGATTGGATGGAAGCATTTGATGGTGAAACTGAAATCATCCACAACGGTAAAGGGGAAAAAGGAAGCTCTAAGTACCAAATTAAAGGTGTTGGTCGTCGTGTAGCTCCTGATTATGTACCTCGCACTGACTGGGACTGGATCATCTACCCTCAAGGCTTGTATGACCAAATCATGCGCGTCAAGAAAGACTATCCAAACTACAAGAAAATCTATATCACAGAAAACGGACTTGGATACAAAGATGAATTTGTGGACAACACTGTTTACGATGATGGCCGTATTGATTATGTGAAACAACACTTGGAAGTATTGTCTGATGCGATTGCCGATGGTGCAAACGTAAAAGGATACTTCATCTGGTCATTGATGGACGTCTTCTCATGGTCTAATGGTTATGAAAAACGTTACGGACTCTTCTACGTTGATTTTGATACACAAGAACGCTATCCTAAGAAATCTGCACATTGGTACAAGAAATTAGCTGAAACTCAAGTAATTGAATAAGTATCAACTGGAACTGTTTTAGTTCCAGTTTTTTTATTTTCACTTGATGAAGGTCTCTTAAACCCATCTCTTCTTTCAGCCCCTAATTTATGGTATAATAGATCGATACTGTAATAAGGAAAATAGAATGAATATACAACAATTACGATATGTAGTGGCGATTGCCAATAGTGGTACTTTTCGTGAGGCTGCTGAAAAAATGTATGTGAGTCAGCCGAGCTTGTCCATCTCCGTCAGAGATCTGGAAAAAGAATTGGGCTTTAAGATTTTTCGTCGGACCAGTTCTGGGACTTTTTTGACCCGTCGGGGAATGGAATTTTATGAAAAAGCGCAGGATGTGGTCAAAGGGTTTGATATTTTTCAAAATCAATATGCCAGTCCTGAAGAAGAGAAGAAAGAATTCTCTATCTCTAGTCAACACTATGACTTCTTGCCGCCTTTGATGACGGAATTCTCGATCCGCTATCCGGAAAATAAAAACTTCCGCATCTTTGAGTCAACGACGGTCCAAATTTTGGATGAAGTGGCTCAAGGGCATAGTGAGTTGGGGATTATTTATCTCAACCGTCAAAATACCAAGGGAATTATGCAACGGGTCGATAAATTAGGGCTTGAAGTAGTGGATTTGATTCCTTTTCAGACTCATATTTACCTTCGCAAGGGACACCCTCTGGCTAAGAAGAAAAAACTGGTCATGGAAGATCTAGCTCAGTTGCCAACTGTTCGCTTTACCCAAGAAAAAGATGAGTACCTCTATTATTCAGAGAACTTTGTCGATACCAGTTCGAGCTCCCAAATGTTCAATGTAACCGACCGGGCTACCTTGAATGGGATCTTGGAGCGGACAGATGCTTATGCGACAGGATCAGGCTTTTTAGATAGCCAGTCAGTGAATGGCATTACCGTGATTCCTTTAGAAGACAACTTGGACAATAAAATGGTCTATGTCAAACGCGAAGAGATGGATCTCTCTCCTGTAGCAGAGAAGTTTGTCGAGGTCATGGTAGAGTATTTTGATCAAAAGAGGTAAGAAATGAAGAGAAAAACAATGGTTCCGGTAGCAATCGTGCTATTGGTCCTACTGGATCAGTTGGTCAAATGGTATGTAGTCAAGAACATTCCACTGGGTGTCGTTAAGTCGTTTATTCCCCATGTGGTCAGCCTGACCTATCTTCAAAACACAGGTGCAGCTTTTTCGCTTCTTGAAAATCAGCAATGGTTCTTTACCCTTATCACTCTTGTCGTGATGGTGGGGGCCTTTTACTATCTTTATAAGCACCTCAAGGGGTCGCTTTGGATGGTGACGGGCTTGACCTTGGTGATTGCAGGTGGCTTGGGGAATTTTATCGATCGGCTGCGTCAAGGCTTTGTGGTCGATATGTTCCACCTGGATTTTATGAATTTTGCAATTTTTAATGTAGCAGATAGTTATTTGACTGTTGGAGTTTTCTTGCTCCTGATCCTGATGTTGAAAGAGGAAACGCATGGAAATTAAAATCGAAGTAGCCGGTGCGCGACTGGATAAGGCTTTGGCGGATTTGACTCCCTTGTCACGAGCTGTAGCCAATGAGCAGATCAAAGAAGGAAAAGTTCTGGTCAATGG
>CAJZGQ010000093.1 GCA_916048115.1 uncultured Streptococcus sp.
CAAGCTTATGTAGATGGGATGGCCGTTGGAGTGAAAGAACTCTGGCAATTACTCGATATCTCATACGATAAATTCATCCGTACGACAGACGATTACCATGAAAAAGTGGTGGCCCAAGTCTTTGAACGCTTGCTTGCGCAAGATGACATCTACCTGGGTGAATACTCTGGTTGGTATTCAGTCTCTGATGAAGAGTTCTTTACAGAAAGCCAATTGGCTGAGGTTTTCCGTGATGAGAATGGCAAGGTCATCGGTGGGGTAGCCCCATCAGGCCACGAAGTAGAATGGGTTTCTGAAGAATCTTATTTCCTTCGTCTCAGCAAATACCAAGACCGCTTGGTTGAATTTTTCAAATCCCAACCAGACTTCATCACGCCAGATGGCCGTCTCAATGAAATGTTGAAAAACTTTATCGAGCCAGGCTTGGAAGATTTGGCAGTATCTCGGACTACCTTTACTTGGGGAGTCCCAGTTCCATCTAATCCAAAACACGTGGTCTATGTATGGATCGATGCCCTTCTCAACTATGTGACGGCTCTTGGTTATGGTCAAGAAGATCATGAAAACTTTGACAAATTCTGGAACGGAACGGTCTTCCACATGGTTGGAAAAGACATCCTTCGTTTCCACTCGATCTACTGGCCAATCCTTCTCATGATGTTGGATATCAAATTGCCAGAACGCTTGATTGCCCATGGTTGGTTTGTCATGAAAGACGGCAAGATGTCTAAGTCTAAAGGGAATGTCATCTACCCAGAAATGTTGGTGGAACGCTTTGGCTTGGATCCACTTCGTTACTACCTCATGCGTAGTTTGCCAGTTGGTTCTGATGGGACTTTCACACCAGAAGACTACGTGGCCCGCATCAACTATGAATTAGCAAATGACCTTGGAAACCTCCTCAACCGGACAGTAGCCATGATCAATAAATACTTTGGTGGTCAAGTTCCGGCTTATGTCGAAAATGTCACAACATTTGATGCAGATTTAGCTAAGGTAGTTGAAGAAAACATCGCTGAATACCACAAGCAAATGAACGCGGTTGATTACCCACGTGCTTTGGAAGCCGTATGGAACATCATCTCTCGGACTAACAAGTACATCGATGAGACTGCTCCTTGGGTCCTCGCTAAAGAAGATGGTGACAAGGAACAATTGGCAGCGGTCATGGCTCACTTAGCAGCTAGCCTTCGTGTCGTGGCTCACTTGATCCAACCATTCATGATGAACACCTCAAATGCCATCATGGAACAACTTGGCTTGGGCTTGGACTTCGATCTTGAAAACTTGACCCTAGTAGGCTTCCCTGAAAATGTCACAGTGGTTGCTAAAGGAACTCCAATCTTCCCACGTCTTGATATGGAAGAAGAAATTGCCTACATCCAATCTCAAATGACTGCTGGCAAACCACAAGAAAAAGAATGGATTCCAGAAGAAGTGGAACTCAAGTCTGAAAAAGACGAGATCAAGTTTGAAGACTTTGACAAGGTTGAAATCCGTGTAGCAGAGGTCAAAGAAGTGGAACGTGTCGAAGGATCAGACAAACTGCTTCGCTTCCGCCTAGATGCAGGAGATGGCGAAGACCGTCAAATCCTCTCAGGTATCGCTCAATTCTATCCAAATGAACAAGAATTGGTTGGCAAGAAACTCCAAATCGTGGCCAACCTCAAACCACGTAAGATGATGAAAAAATACGTCAGCCAAGGCATGATTCTTTCAGCTGAACATGGAGATCAATTAACAGTCTTAACTGTTGATCCATCTGTTCCAAATGGAAGCATTATTGGTTAAACATATATAAAAAAGTACTCCTGCGGGAGTGCTTTTGTTGTATTGATATAGTTCCCATCATTGAATTTTACAAGGATAGAAGATGAGTCCTATTAGTAATGAATATTAATGGAGACTTCCGCAGTGAGAAAAGAGTCTGAAACATTTTCGTTTCAGACTCTCGGAAGATTTGAGACAGTGGGCTCAAATCTTAGGTATGGAATCCCAAAGGGATTCGCTACCGTCCGTCCTCACCTAAGGAAAGTCTCCGATTACAGTTTCTATTCATCTGGCCGGTATTCTAGGATATCTCCTGGCTGGCAGTCGAGTTCTTTGCAGATGGCTTCAAGGGTGGTAAAGCGGATGGCTTTGGCCTTGCCGGTCTTGAGAATGGAGAGGTTAGCTGTCGTGATGCCGATTTTATCGGCTAGCTCATTGGATTTCATTTTCCGCTTGGCCAGCATGACATCTAGATTGACGATAATCATGGCACCCTCCTTAAATGGTTAGCTCATTTTCTTCAGCAATCTCAATACCTCTCTCTAAAATCTTGCCAGAGACCCAGACGATTGGAACGGCAAGGAGAAGCCCTGTGTTAAAGGTAAATTGGAAAGTGAAGGGAAGGAGATAAGCATTTCCACTGGTTTCAAGTGTGCCAGACATAAAGGACAAGACCAAGAGAATCTTCCAAGCTCGGTTGCAAAGATCAATGTTGGAGTGAGAAAAGATCTTTTCTTGGTAGAGATTTTGGAGGAAGCTGCGAATGGTGATGAGAAGGTAAATATAGATAGCGCTTGAGGCTAGTGGGAAGAGCAACTGCCAGAGAGGTTGCGGATGTTTGGGGAAGAGCTGGATGCCATTCACATCAAAGGACAAGCGTCCAGTTTGAATGAGATCTTTAAACACTCCCATCCGTGAAAGCAGGTGGACGACCAGTGCAGCCAGGGTCATAAAGCCACAGAAGTAAATGAAAGCCGTTAAGACTTCAATGACATTTTTTAAGGTTTTTGAGTTTTTCATCGCAAGCCTCCTTGAAGTTTATTTATTTTTCACTTATAGTATACTCCTTATAAAAAATTAGTCAATAAAAAAGTATCGAAAAACGATAAAAAAATAATGATAAACAAAATATTATTTTTGAGAAACAGGTATTTTCTACTCAAACTAGTCAGTTCAAACCTGGGAAACCACTACATAGAGGGGAATTTTACTATACTTTCGATTTAGGGTATACTAGTGTAAAGATCTTATTCCATGGAGGTAGTAAAATGAATCTTAAGTGGAAGAAAAAATACCTGGGGCCGATTTTGGGGCTGGTCGGAGCAGCTGTTCTGATCGGAGGAGTCTATCTCTACTCTAGTTCCAACATCCAACCAGACCATCAAAAGGAATTTAAGCAGACCAGCAAGAAGGTCACTAAGCCAAAGGAAAAAGCCATTGACTTGAGTGGTGACTATGTCTCTAATGAACGGGATGAAGCCAAAATCGAGAAAAAGGGCAAGGCCTGGAAGATTGATTACCAAACGGCTGACGGCAAGGTATCCGCTGAATTTAGTACGGATTGGAAGGTCGAAGGGTCTAACAAGGTTTCGACAGGCAAGATGAAAAAGTCCGATGGCAATACAGACTTTACAGTCACTGTTCGTGTCTTCAAATACAAAACAGATAAGAAGCCTTTGATCACGGTCACTATGTCTGATAAAAATCCCGACCACGAGATGGTCTTTGCCAATCGAGAGGATTTTTTCAAATCGACAGATCCAAATGATGTCGTCCTTGATGGCAATCTCTCACCGTTTGAAGGTGCTTATTCCAATGATACCTATGAAAAGGAAATTGCAGATTCCGGTTTTAAACTTTATGGCTATACTCCAGAAGAATATTACCAAAACAAGACCAATGCCTTTCCAAGTATTGTAAATGGGGAGACTGGCTGGACTTTCTGGAGTGGAGGCACTCGGGCAAGTTACTTGTTCAATAAAGAAAAAGAGCCCAAGAAGCGAAAAGGCTATTATGAAGTTTATTTCACTGGGGCCAATGCGACTGCGATCCAAGGGCAAGAGCAAACCTTGTACTTGATCCCAGCGGGTGTGACAGGTCCTGACGGAATAGCTTCCCAAGAACGTCGGATTCTCTTTGGTGACGTGGCCTACCGTGATTACCATCTAGAGTGGTGGAAAGCTTACCCACAACCGAAAAAAGAGAAAGACTTGGATATTGCGGCTATTAACGGAGGCGACTTCTCAAGCTTAGCTGGAACCTGGCGCAATGGCAAGGGGGCTGAAATCGTCATCCAAGCAGACGGAAAAGTCAAGGGCCAAGGTAGCCTCAAGGCTGTTGCAGACTCGGATAAGAAGAGCAAGATTCCTTATGTTGAGATGAAGATGGGGGAGACTGGTGCTGCGATTGGACTGCTGAAAATCGGTTTCCAAAATCCAGATGGAGACCAGTCTGATACCAGCAAGCCACGTCTAGTGGTCACTCAATCTGCAGGCAACTACCCGGCTGATCAATATTTCTACCGTCAATAAAAGAGAGTGGGACAGAAATCGGTCATTCGTTAGAATTCGATTTCGTCGTCCCA
>CAJZGQ010000094.1 GCA_916048115.1 uncultured Streptococcus sp.
GAGAAGAATTCGGGAGTTATTAAATGAAGATTGACGGATATACTCGGATGGCAGCGGTCATTGCCCATCCCATTCGTCATAGTATTTCTCCTTTCATCCATAATCTAGCCTATGAATTAACAGCGACCAATGCTGCTTACCTGGCTTGGGATATTGCTGAAGAAGATTTAGAAAGCACTGTCAGCCAAATTCGTAAGTTAGATATGATTGGGGCCAATATTTCCATGCCTTTTAAACAAAAGGTCTTTCCTTACTTAGATGAAGTGGATGAGATGGCTCTAAAGATTGGCTCTGTCAATACCATCGTTCACCGTGATGGCAAGCTTAAGGGCTATAATACGGATGGGATTGGTTTCTTTCGTAGTTTACCTCCAGCTTTCTCCATTAAGGGAAAAACAATGGTTCTCTTAGGGGCAGGTGGTGCAGCTTTAGCGATTATTGCACAGGCCATTCATCTAGGTGTAAAACGAATCCTTGTCTTTGTGAGAGAGGAGAGATTGGTTCATTATCGTTCAATCGTTCAGTTGATTGAAGATGGCTTTGATTTTTTGATAGAATTGTATTCGATTGAGAAAAATGAAGACGTTCAAAGCTCCTTTAATCAAGCCGATCTCATCTTAAATGCCACTGGTGTTGGGATGGATGGTCAGTCTCTTCCGATAGCGAGTCACTTGACGTTTCCCCCACATGCCTTAATCGTAGAGATGGCCTACTATCCAGCAGTGACCCCCTTTCTGCAATTAGCGGTGAATCAAGGAAATCAAAGGGTAAATGGGCTAGGAATGCTCTTTTATCAAGCTGAAGCAGCCTTTGAATTGATGACTGGGAAAGTATTTCCTACAGAGTCTGTATGGGAAGTATTGACAACAGAATATCACCAATTTGTATGTGACTAAGAGAGGGTTTTACCTTTTCCTATTGAAAAAAGCTTTATGAGATTAGAACAAGAACTGTTTTTTAAAAAACAGTCTTGCTCTAGTCTCTTTTTCATTTTGTTTGAGACATGTGCCTTATTTCATGATAAGATAGAATGAAAGAATAACACGAAGGAGATTCCTATGAACGTATCGGTACCTATTCCAGGACATTCCTATGAGATTGTGATTGAAAGAGGTGGTCTCAACCAGGTTGGAGACTGGTTGCGCGCACTTTGGGGCGATAAAAAAGTCGCTATCATTTCAGATAACCGCGTGGCTAAGCTATATGCCTCTATCGTAGAGAATAGCCTTAAGAAAGCAGGTTTTCAAGTGGTGCGCTTTGAGTTTCTTGAAGGCGAAGCCAGTAAGAATTTGACCACTGTTTCAAAAGTTTATGACTTTCTAGCTACCCAGGGCATGACGCGCAGTGATGGAATCGTTGCTCTTGGGGGTGGCGTAGTTGGTGATTTGGCTGGCTTTGCGGCCTCGACTTATATGCGGGGAATTTCCTTTGTTCAAATTCCGACTAGTTTGACCGCACAGGTGGACTCTTCTATCGGTGGAAAGACTGGAGTCAACACAGCACTTGCCAAAAACATGGTAGGGACCTTTGCTCAACCAGATGGTGTGTTTATTGATCCTGAAGTGTTGAGCACGTTGGGGCAACGTGAATTGATCGAGGGGATGGGCGAAGTCATCAAGTACGGCCTCATCCAAGATACTGAACTCTGGGAAGAATTGGAAGCCATGGATGGTTCTGTCCAGAGTATTTTAGAGCATGCAGAGAGCATCATTTCTCATTCTTGTCTGGTCAAGCGAGACCATGTTGTGGCAGATGAGCTGGACAATGGGATTCGACTGTATCTCAATTTTGGGCATACCATTGGGCATGCCATTGAAGCGACAGCTGGTTATGGGCAGGTTATGCATGGAGAAGCTGTCAGTATGGGTATGGTGCAGCTGTCCCGAGTTGCAGAAGAAAAGGGCTTGATGCCAAAGGGAATCAGCCAACAAATCGAAGAAATGTGTCGGAAATTTGGACTACCGGTGGCCTATGAGAGCTGGGATAAAGAAGCCCTTTATCAAGCCTTGACCCATGACAAAAAAGCGCGTGGGACTAGCTTGAAATTAGTGATTGTTCCAGAGTTGGGGCAAGCTGCGATTCATCAAATCCCTCTTCAAGAAATGAAGGACTTTTTAGAAAGAAAGGAATAAGGTCGTATGAGATATTTAACAGCAGGAGAGTCCCATGGTCCTCGATTAACAGCCATCATCGAGGGGGTCCCGGCAGGACTTCCTTTATCTGAAGAGGATATTAATAAAGAGCTCAAACGTCGACAAGGTGGATATGGTCGTGGTGCTCGGATGAAAATCGAGAGTGACCGTGTTGAGATCACATCAGGGGTCCGTCATGGCTTGACCATGGGAGGTCCGATTACTCTGAACGTGACCAATCTGGATCACCAAAAATGGCTGGAAATCATGAATGTAGCACCGGTCGAAGAGAAAAAGAAAAATCTGCGCAAGATCACCAAGCCACGTCCTGGTCATGCCGATCTAGTCGGAGGAATCAAATACCGTTTTGATGATCTCCGTAATTCGCTCGAACGTTCTTCTGCCCGTGAGACGACCATGCGTGTAGCCGTTGGTGCGGTTGCTAAACGAATTTTAGAAGAGATTGGCGTGGAAGTGGCCAGCCACATTGTCAATTTCGGGGGAATCGAGATTGCAATTCCCGAGAATCTAACCGTTTCAGAAATCAAGGAAAAGGCATCTAAGTCGGAAGTTTCGATTGTTGTCCCAGAACAAGAAGAAGCCGTTAAGGCTTACATTGACCAGGTGAAAAAAGATGGTGATACCATTGGGGGAATTGTGGAAACCTTGGTTGGAGGTGTGCCTGTTGGACTAGGATCCTACGTGCAATGGGACAAGAAATTGGATGCCAAAATCGCTCAAGGAGTGGTCTCTATCAATGCTTTTAAGGGAGTTGAGTTCGGTCTTGGTTTTGAAGCAGGTCGCCTAAAAGGTAGTCAAGTCATGGATGAAATCGTCTGGTCTGAAGAAGCTGGCTATACCCGTCGCACCAATAATCTTGGTGGTTTTGAAGGGGGCATGACCAACGGTGAGCCGATTCTGGTTCGTGGTGTCATGAAGCCTATTCCGACCCTCTACAAACCCTTGATGAGTGTGGATATCGAAACCCATGAGCCTTATAAGGCAACAGTTGAGCGTAGCGATCCAACGGCTCTACCAGCTGCAGGAGTGGTGATGGAAGCAGTGGTCGCAACAGTCCTTGCTACAGAAGTGCTTGAAAAATTCTCATCCGATAACTTGGAAGAATTGAAAGAGGCCGTTGCTAAGCACCGGGACTTTACTAAGAATTTTTAAGAGAAAGAGTTTTCCTTTGGAGAAGAAAGTTGTCTATATTGCAGGGCTGGGCTTGATTGGTGCTTCCCTCGCGCTAGGGATTAAGAGAGCTCACCCAAACGTGACCATTCTTGGTTACAATCGTAGTGAATCCTCTCGAACCATCGCCCTTGAAAGAGGAATGGTGGATCAGGTGACGGATGATTTCGCAGCCTTTGCCCCTTTAGCAGATATCATTATTTTGGCGCTTCCCATCAAGCAAACCAAGTCTTACTTAGAAACCTTAGCCGGACTTAATTTGAAGGACCAGGTACTAGTGACAGATGCAGGCTCTACCAAGGCAGAAATTGTGGCACAAGCTGAAAAGGTGTTTAAAGATAAGGCCGTGCGCTTTGTGGGAGGGCATCCCATGGCTGGTAGTCATAAGACAGGTGCAGCAGCAGCGGATGCCACCTTATTTGAGAACGCTTATTATATTTTTACCCCTTCCAGCTTGACCACAGGAAGTGCCATGGAAGAGTTGAAAGAGCTTTTGAGTGGATTGGGATCCCGCTTTATCGAAATTGATGCTGAGGAACACGATCGGGTAACCTCCCAGATCAGCCATTTCCCCCATATTTTAGCATCGACCTTAGTCGAGCAGGCCGTAGCTTATGGAGAAGAGCATGAAATGACCCGACGTTTTGCGGCTGGTGGCTTTCGGGATATGACACGGATTGCAGAAAGTGAGGCAGGCATGTGGACCTCTATTCTCTTGTCCAATCCTCAAGCTATATTAGAGCGGATTGCAGATTTCAAAGAACGTTTGGATCAGGTGGCCGAGACCATTCAAGCAGATAACGAAGAGGCCATTTGGTCCTTTTTCCAAGAAGGGCGCAAGCACCGAAAGGAAATGCAGATCCATCAGCGTGCTGGACGTGATAGCGCCTATGATCTTTATATCGATGTCCCAGATAAAGAAGGCGTTATTCTTGAGATCCTGAAAATTCTACAAGGGATTTCCTTGGTCAATATTCACATCAATGAAGAGAATCGTGAAGATAT
>CAJZGQ010000095.1 GCA_916048115.1 uncultured Streptococcus sp.
ATGCGATGAGTCGATTGGCTCTTAGGAGCCTTTTGCGCTGAGGAGGTCTACATTCAATTGTAACGCAGGAGCGGACCTTGAACAGTTGTGTGAACCGGCTGTTCTCACCGAAAGGTGCCTCAAATCCTGGTCTTCGGATCAGGATTTTTTTGTGTCTTCAAAGAACTGAAAACTATTATAATACAGTTGCTACAAAGTTATGTTGGTGTTATAATATAGTAAAGTGCCTAGGTCAGAAAGGAGTGGAGTTGATTGGGAGATTTCTATCATTCTAATGATTCAGCATCTACAGACTATTCGCAGAAAATTGAGGAGCTTGAAAACTCCAAACCATTTCAGGATGCCATCGGATTGATCCGAGAACAGATGAAGAACAATCTTCAGTGGAATGTTTTGCGATCTTTTGGTATTATTTGCGCCATACTGTCTCTCATTTTATTGCGTTTTGCAGCTATTCCTTTGATCCTTTTAGTTGTTGGTTTGTATTATTGGCCGCAATATAAAAAACGAAAAGCCTTGTTTGGGGATCGAATTCGTTCGAACGATGAGATCTATCTTGATGATATCCTGTCGCCTGTATTAAAGGAAGTTTTTCCTAAGGCTTCGATCAAAGAGGACGGTTCCATCCCTTCTGAAGCTCTTTCGCATTTATGTCCTCGGTCGACTGATTTTCTATGTTTTAAAGAACTATCGTTTCATGATGACAAAGAGCTAACGGTGTCAAATCTCTATGCCCATCATACGGAGACTCGTTACCGGACATCTAATGGACATACGAGGACGGAACATGTGGAAGTTACAGATTTCCTTGGACAAGTGTTCTCTTTATGTCTACCGATTAATTTCTCTGGTCATCTTCGGGTTGTGCCAACCAAGAAATCCTTTCTATTTAAGAGGGAGGTGAATGGGGTTTATCCTGGAGCTAGAGGAGATGAAGTTCAGATTGAAACCGAGGATATTCGCAATAACGAGAATTACAATATCTACTGTACAGATGAACTGTCTGCCCGTAAATTTCTCACCCCTAAGATGTTGGAATGGTTTGATCGACAAATTTCTCAAAATGCCATGTGTGTATTTTTGAAAGATAAGAAACTATTTATTTCTTTGTATACCGATCGCTATATCTTTCCGACTCCCCAAAAACCGGAAGATATTGATCAGCTATCCTTGGTATCTGAATATCATAAATTATGCAAAGAACTGGATTTAATTAAAGAAATAACAGCAATTTTTGAAGGAGAAACATCATGAATCTCATTATCGGCTTAATCATATTTGTTGGCCTATTGGCTATTTGGTTTATTAGTGTAGGAAATCGTCTCAATCGTTATCTTGTGACCATTGAAGAATCAAAGAGAACGGTCGATATCGTCCTCGTAAAACGCTATGATACCATTTCGGAAATGCTAAAAGTAGCGAAAGCTTATGCAAAACATGAACAAGACCTTTTTACCGATTTAGTTGCTTTACGCCAAGGAGCGAGCATTCAAGAATCCAACCAAGTCATAACCAATCAAAACGATGTCTTGGCACAAATTCGTGCAGTGGGTGAAAACTATCCAGAGCTCTTGTCTTATAACCAATTCTTGACCTTGCAAAAGGAAATTGCTGATGAAAATGAAGATCTTGCTGCAGCGAAGCGAATTGTCAACAGTAATATTAGCCACATCAATCAAGAAATTGTTTCATTTCCGGCGTCTATCGTAGCAGGTGTAAAGGGGATCCATCAAGTTCCATTTCTTACTGAAGAAACACAAGGTAAGAAAGATTTAAGTGATTTGAACTATGATCTTAACTAAAAAGCTATTTATGATTAATAACCATCAAAAATCCTGGTCTTGTTATCAGGATTTTTTCCTACTGTTGGTACTTTTCATTTATGCCAAAAAATTGTATAATAGTACAAATACTCAATTTTTAGAAAATTTTGAAAGAGGATTTACTATGGGATACACAGTTGCTGTTGTCGGTGCTACAGGTGCCGTTGGTGCTCAAATGATCAAAATGTTGGAAGAATCAACACTTCCAATCGATAAAATTCGCTACCTTGCCTCTGCACGTTCTGCAGGGAAGGTCTTGCAATTCAAGGGTCAAGATGTGACTATTGAAGAAACGACAGAAGATGCCTTCGAAGGCGTTGATATTGCCCTTTTCTCGGCTGGCGGTTCAACATCTGCTAAATATGCACCATACGCTGTGAAAGCAGGCGCAGTAGTGGTGGATAACACTTCTTATTTCCGTCAAAATCCGGATGTCCCATTGGTTGTTCCTGAAGTGAATGCACATGCGCTTGATGCTCATAACGGTATTATCTCTTGTCCAAACTGTTCAACGATCCAAATGATGGTCGCTCTTGAGCCAGTCCGTCAAAAATGGGGCTTGGAACGTATTATCGTGTCTACTTACCAAGCTGTTTCAGGTGCTGGTATGGGAGCTATTCTTGAAACTCAACGTGAGTTGAAAGAAGTATTAAATGATGGCGTTAATCCACGTGATGTCAATGCTGAAATCTTGCCTTCAGGTGGAGATAAGAAACACTACCCAATTGCTTTTAACGCTCTTCCACAAATCGATGTCTTCACAGAAAACGACTATACTTACGAAGAAATGAAGATGACGAATGAAACCAAGAAAATCATGGAAGATGATAGCATTGCTGTTTCAGCAACATGTGTGCGGATTCCAGTCTTGTCAGCTCACTCTGAGTCAGTCTACATTGAAACTAAAGAAGTGGCACCAATTGACGAAGTGAAAGCTGCGATTGCTGCCTTCCCAGGTGCCGTCCTTGAAGACGACGTTGCTCACCAAATCTACCCACAAGCGGTTAATGCTGTCGGTTCACGTGATACCTTCGTTGGACGTATCCGTAAAGACTTGGATGCTGAAAAAGGGATCCACATGTGGGTGGTTTCAGACAACCTTCTAAAAGGTGCCGCTTGGAACTCCGTTCAAATCGCAGAAACCCTTCATGAACGTGGGCTCGTACGTCCAACAGCTGAATTGAAGTTTGAATTGAAATAGGGAGCAAAACAGAAATCAGTAACTCGAAGAGTTTGATTTCTCCTTCGCTTTTATAATTTAAGGCTCAGGCTATAAAAGTCCACCGGACTTTTATACTCCCCCCGCACAGTTGATTAGGAAGTACGAATGTTGCAAACATGAGTAGTTCCAATCAACCACTGCGTCACGATTCAGAAATCAGTAACTCGAAGAGTTCGATTTTTCCTTAGCTACCTAGCAAATCAACTTGTTTTATGAACAGATCATGAGGCAAAGGCAAGCATGCCCCAGCCTCTTTCTTATATAGAGAAAGGTTTTTCTATGTCTTATAATGATTTAAAAGATTGTAAAATCATCACTGCATTTATCACCCCCTTCCATGAAGATGGGACCATTAATTTTGACGCTCTTCCTGCCTTGATCGAGCACCTCTTGGCTCATCATACAGACGGGATTCTCTTAGCTGGTACGACTGCGGAAAGTCCAACCCTGACCCACGATGAGGAATTGGAGCTCTTTGCAGCTGTACAAAAGATTGTCAATGGCCGAGTTCCTTTGATCGCTGGTGTCGGAACCAATGAAACCCGCGATTCGATCGAGTTCGTCAAAGAAGTGGATGCTTTTGGTGGATTCGCAGCAGGATTGGCTATCGTTCCTTACTACAACAAACCATCCCAAGAAGGTATGTATCAACACTTTAAAGCCATTGCGGATGCATCCAATCTTCCGATTATTATCTACAATATTCCAGGGCGCGTGGTAGTAGAAATGACCCCTGAAACCATGCTTCGTTTGGCAGAACATCCAAATATCATTGGGGTCAAAGAGTGTACAACCTTGGCTAATATGGCCTACTTGATTGAACACAAGCCAGAAGAATTTCTCGTCTATACAGGGGAAGACGGAGATGCTTTCCACGCTATGAACCTTGGTGCAGATGGGGTAATCTCAGTAGCCTCTCATACAAATGGGGATGAGATGTATGAGATGTTTCAAGCCATTGAGCACAACGATATTAAAAAGGCTGCGGCCATCCAACGTCAGTTTATCCCTAAAGTCAATGCTCTCTTCTCTTATCCGAGTCCAGCTCCTGTCAAAGCTGTTTTGAACTATATGGGATTTGAAGCAGGCCCAACTCGTTTGCCCTTGGTGCCAGCACCGGCAGAAGAAGCGAAACGCATCATCAAGGTTGTAGTAGATGGGGATTACCATGCAAGCAAAGAGATCATAACAGGTGTTTTAAGACCGGATTATTAATGTGTAATTGCAGGATT
>CAJZGQ010000096.1 GCA_916048115.1 uncultured Streptococcus sp.
CTCCCTTTTTATCGTGCTTTGGGATTTTCATTTGTTATGGAATAATATTTTTATTTTAAATTTTGTAACAGAAATGATAAATACTAATTAAAGAGGACTTGTGTAGATGCTTGGGAATCAAGCGTTTGTGGTGTTTTCAGGCGGAGGAATATTTGCCAACAAATTGCAATACAAATTAACTGATTTTGTAATAATTCTAGTGTATACTATTAAGAGTAGATCACAGGTCTACATTGTTGCAAGGGGAGAACTTCCCACATACATGTCTATTGACAATAAAACTTGATCGTAATATCGCTGTTAGTAAAATGAGAGTTTGAACATAGCATAGATTTTATCGACCTTTTTCATATTAAAAAATATTTTTCAAATTCCCCTTGCGCAAGCTCTTCCGGATTCCTCCGGGAGAGTTTTTTTGTTAAGGAGAAAAGGTAGAAGGGCTATTAAGTCTCTTTTGAAAGAGTGGCTCAGCAGGCATCATTTATGGTAAAATAGAACATATTCGTAGAGGGGAAGGAGTGAAGACTTTGTTGAAGATTTTTGTGTTAGAAGATGAATGGATCCAACAATCGCGTATCGAAGCGGTCTTGCAGGATCTCATCCGTCAAAAATTCTTGCAATGCAAAGCGCCAGAAGTGTTTGGGAAGTCAAGCCAGTTGCTGGATGCTATCACAGAGAGAGGCGCCCATCACCTATTCTTTTTAGATATCGAGATTAAAGGTGAGGAGAAAAAAGGTCTGGAGATCGCAAAAGAGATTCGTAAGAAAGACCCCCATGCGACCATTGTCTTTGTCACCACTCACTCTGAATTCATGCCCATTACCTTTCAGTACAAAGTAGCTGCCTTGGATTTTATTGATAAAACGCTGAGTGAGGAAGAGTTCAAAGAGAGAATCAGCTCAGCCATCGACTATACCTTGGAGCAAGCTGGGACCACGATTGCGCAAGATGCCTTTACGTTTGAGAGTGCGATGGCGCGTGTACAAGTTCCTTTTAATAAGATTTTGTATGTTGAAACGTCTCCAGCCATTCACAAGGTCATTTTACACACCCAGGAAGAGCGCTTGGAATTTTACGCTAGTATTGCCGATATCGAAAAAGCAGATCCCCGCTTGTATCGGTGCCACCGCTCCTTTGTGGTGAATCCGCAAAATATTACGAAGATTGATAAAGAAGCCAAGAAAGCTTTTTTTGAAAATGGAGACAATTGCTTGATCTCACGGACCAAGTATAGAGGCTTACTGGAAGCTTTGAAAAAATAGAGGGAGAAAGAATTGCTGTTAACTATTCTAATGTCTTACCTAAAGTTCTTCGTCAGCATGCTGATCTATCGTCATATCAGTAGACAAGAGTTCACCTTGCGCTGGCTCTTTTTGTGCCCCTTCTTCTTTGCAATTATCTTTACCCTTGTACCACCGGTAGGCTTTTTTGGCTATTTCTTAGTATTTATTGCCTATAGTTTCTACCGAAATCGTAACATACGACACCTTTTGAATATTTTTTATGGGCTCTATCCGGTTGTCATGGAGAGTCTCATTGGGCGTCTCTTAGCCTTTTATGTCTTTCCAATGTTAGGGATCGTACTTGTTCATGAGGCATCTGTCAGCTGGTATGATGCTCTACTTGAATTGCTGGTCTTTCCTGTTTATATAGGAATCACTAAATTGTTAAAACTAGATTTTACAGATTTAAAAGTAGGGTTTCAACGGCAGTATTTTAATCGTTTCCTACTCCCAATGGATCTTTCCATGTTTGTGTATTTGCTCAGTGTTGTAGGTCTGGTGGTTTTTGAGGATGCTATTCCTCATGCAGATGCTTTACGGGAACAGTTAAATAGTATTTATCTGATTTTGTTTTTTGTGATGCTCTTGTATTTCAATGCAGTGTCCAAAGAACGATTGAAACAAGAGATTCTAGAGCAAAAAGATAGGCAACTGCAGGAGTTAGCCACCTATAGCCAACACGTCGAAATGCTCTATGGGGAGATTCGTGCCTTTCGTCATGATTACCTGAATATTTTAACCAGTCTCAAATTAAGTATTGAGCATGAAGATCTTAACGCGATCAGGGAAGTCTATGAGAATGTTCTTCGAGAGAGTGGCCAGCAATTTTACGATAGCAAGTTTGATATTGCCAAACTCAGTCACATTGAAAATCCAGCTGTAAAAAGTGTTCTGTCCGCAAAATTATTGGAGGCTCAAAACAAAGGGATTGGGATCTCTGTCGAGATCGATGAACCTGTTCGAGATTTATTCATCGAGGTTTTAGATTTCATCACCTTCTTATCCATCCTTTGTGACAATGCTATCGAAGCGAGTCTTGAATCAGAGGACCCCCAGCTGACTCTTGCCATGCTCCAGGAGGAAAACTCCCTCATCTTAATAGTTGAAAATAGTACAAAAGCTGAAAAAATAGATCTGGTGAGAATTTTTGAAAAGGACTACTCGAGTAAAGGAGATGGCCACGGTCTTGGCTTGTACAAGATCCAACAATTACTGGAAAAGTATCCCAAAACGACAGTGTCTACCAAGAGTTCAAACTACCGATTTACTCAGAGTCTGACCTTTTGGAAGGAATAATGGAAGAGAGAGTGGGACAGAAATCGGTAATTCGTTGGAATTCGATTTCGACGTCCCACCTCCGCACAGTTGAGTAGGGCTGTAAAAGCTGATGAAATCAGCGTAGTAGAGCCCACTCAACCACTGCGTCTTGCTCGACAATCAAAAATAATTGAGAGGCTAGGACTTTTGTCCCAGCCTCTTTTTTGACCATTCGCGACGATTTTTTGACCGATTCTGACAGAGAGCTCCAAAGACGGTCCCTTTGAAGTATACTGTACACAAGATCAATAAGAAAAGAGGGATCGTATGTTTCAGGTAGCATCTATTACAAAATCATTTAAGGAGAAAGCTGTATTAAAGGGAGTGTCTTTTTCGATAGAAGAAGGAGACAAAATTGCCTTGCTGGGAAATAATGGGGCAGGAAAAAGCACCCTGTTCAACATTATCGCTGGGCAACTTCAGGCCGATTCAGGGACGATAAAGACTTCGCTTGATTTTCAAAGGGAAATTGGGATGATGCCTCAGGGGGATCTGCTCATCGAGGATTTAACCCTTGCTGAATTCGTCGAATTAAAAAGCCGGATGAATCAGCTGAAGCAGGCTGATATCAATGGACTCTTAGAGATGGTCGAATTGAGAGAATCAAGAGTGCAGATGGTGGGCAGTCTTTCCGGTGGTCAAAAGAGACGCTTGTCCTTGTTGTTAACTATTTTGAATCATCCAAAGTTGATTTTTTTAGATGAGCCAACGACTGGCATGGACTTGGAAGCAGTGGATAATTTTTGGAAATTACTGGAGCAGCAAGAATTTACATCTGTTGTGGTGACCCATGATTTCAACCAAATTGATGCCTTTTTTACAAAAGTCCTGATCTTAAAAGAAGGTCGAATTGCTGCCACAAAGGCTGTTGAGGATATTCACCAGGCTGGTCAAACCATTGAGCAGTATTTCCGGGAAGAGATGAATAAAGGAGGGGAACAAGCATGAAAAAGATTCAATTAAAACAAGTTTTACGAAATAAGCGCTTTGTATTATTCACCATTATTTTACCCATAGGCTGGTATATCTTCTTTTATCAGCTTCAAAAAGGGGTTTCGCCAAGTATTTTATTAGGTATTGCCGTATTTATCGGGGTCATTGGCAATAGCCTTGCAACTTTTAGTAAGCGAATCGCCTCAGATATCGGGTTTTATTCTTTTGAATCCCACTTTACAAGCTATAGTGTCAAGAACTATTTATGGGATCAATCGATCGTGCAACTGATTCTGAACAGCTTGATCTTTTTAGCAGTACTAGTAGTTGCTGTTCTAGGTTTTCACTTTCCAGTGACGACTAGCCTGTTGGTGCAATTTTTCCTCTTATCCTTGATGGGGATCTACTTTAGCGTGATTGGCTTTGTTCTTGGGGTAAGAGTAGATGCCAAGACGATTGATACCATTGGCTTTCCTGTCATTATTTTGGCCGCTATGACCATTATTCCCTTTGATACGCTTGGCGCAAGTGGAGGATTTATGGACCTGGTTGGCAAGCTACAACGGGCTTTCCCAGGCTATTATTATACAAAGCTGATCCAAGATTTGACTGAGAAACAAACGATCGATGTCCCTCAATTGGCGCTCTTTGTTGCCGTATTTGGATTGAATTTGCTATTTTTCTATCTGCTCGTACCCAAAGGGAAAATGGGGAACTAAGAG
>CAJZGQ010000097.1 GCA_916048115.1 uncultured Streptococcus sp.
CGACGAAATCGAATTCTAACGAATTACCGATTTCTGTCCCACTCTCTTTTTTCTTATGAAACCGATTCGAGTTTCATTCTTTTCTGCGTATCTTCTACGACGTCTTTTAAAGTGGTTTGAGACATTTCTTTTTCCATAGCAGTCTGAATGTCCTCAAGCTTCCCATCTAAAACATTGTGGATATTGTGGCCAATTGGGCAGGCTGGATTTGGATTGTCATGAAAACCAAATAATTGACCTGTCGAACCTAAACATTCTACTGCTTGATAGATATCCAGCAGGCTGATCTCATCGGCTGCTTTTGCGAGCTCAGCTCCGCCTGTCCCACGCGCTACATGGATCAATCCAGCTTTCTTCAACTGAGACAAGGTTTTTCGAATAATAACAGGGTTCACGCCGACACTTCCTGCCAAAAAATCACTGGTTACTTTTGTTTTTTCTCCTTGTAGAGCAATCATGATCAAGACATGAGTCCCAATGGTAAAGCGACTCGAAATTTGCATAACTTCACTCCTTTCTACCCGTTTTTGAAGGTAGAGTCTATTGAACAACCGTCAAGGGACGACTTTCGTTATTCCTATTATACTCTTTTCAGTTGTAATGTCAACAGTTACACTATTGGAAGAAGTCCTCTAGCCAAGCATCGATTTCTCGATCATGACCTTCTCTCTGCTCAATTTCATGAAGGAGCTCATGATTGTGGGTATGATGAATGCCATTGACCAAACTTTCATAATACACTTGGTAATAAGGAAGATGGAGGTCTTTTGCCAGTTGCAGTTCTTTTTGGACATCATAGTCCACCCGTCTAAAATCGACATCTTTTAGCCCCATTTGATCAAATTCGAGAATGGCATACATGGCCCGAAGGTCCTTGCGAAGATTCTTTTCCAAAAAGAAAGGTTGACCGATCGATCCAGGATTGATAATCAGTTCTCCTCCTGTCCCGTAGCGGAAAAACTGCTGGTGAATGTGTCCGTAGACTGCAATATCACAAGACGGGTTTGTCACCAAGCGATCAAAATCCTTCTGCTCACCAATGTGGATCAATTCGCGACCCCAATTCTTATCAGGTAAGTGGTGGGTAATGCCGATCTTTAAACCGGCGATTTCTCTATGGACCTGCATGGGCATTTCCTGCATAGCTTCAATTTCCTGAGGTGTGATTTCTTCAAGAATATATTGACACTGGCGCATGAGATAGCGATGGCTTGGTCTAGTGTTATCCAACATTCCCCTCATAGCGCGCCAAAGACTATCTTCCCAATTTCCAAGGACTTTGACCGTAATAGGTAACTCCTCTAAAAGCTCCAAGAGTGCACGTCTGCCTGTTCCAGGCATCAAACTATCTCCTAAGAGCCAATATTCATCCACCTTGGCTTTTCGACTATCCTCTAGAACAGCTTCCAAAGCTGTCGTATTTCCATGAATATCTGAAAGTAAAGCAATTTTAGTCATGATCTTCTCCTTCTCTCCATTATAACAAAGCCTCAAAAATCTTTCAGCCTGAAGCAACGATTTATAGGAAGTTCTTTTCTTTCTATTTCTTTGAGTTTCAAAGGATTTTTCACTAAAAAGGGCAAGAAAACCTCTAATTCTAATGGACAATTATAAATTTTATGCTATAATTAAAGTGAAATTGAATTATTTCTTAGAAAGAAGGCTCATTATGAGTTTACAAAATATTGAAAGGAAATCTCTTCAAGAAATCAATCAGTCCATCAAGGTGCCAAAAGGAATCTCTTTTTGGAAAAACCTTCTTCTCTTTTCAGGACCAGGTGGTCTGGTGGCCGTTGGCTATATGGACCCTGGTAACTGGATTACCAGTGTGGTCGGCGGTGCCCAATATCGCTACCTTCTCTTATCGATCGTTCTCCTCTCTTCTTTGATTGCCATGCAATTGCAACAAATGGCTGGAAAATTAGGGATTGTTCATCGTAAGGATCTAGCTCAAACAACCGCTCATCACCTCTCTAAATGGCTTCGCTATACCTTATGGGTCGTTATTGAATTAGCCCTCATGGCTACAGACTTAGCCGAAGTTATCGGATCTGGGATCGCTCTCCACCTCCTTTTTGGATGGCCCTTGCTCTTTTCCATTCTGATCACCATTTTTGACGTCTTCCTCTTATTGGGATTGATGCACCTTGGTTTTCGGAAAATTGAAGCCATCGTTTTGACTCTGATCTTAACGATTCTAGTCATCTTTGCCTATCTGGTCTTTCTATCGAAACCAGATATCGGGGGAATCTTCGCTGGCTTCCTACCTCAAAAAGAAGTACTAGGGATCGGGCTTCCAAAAGGAAATGAAGCCTTGACCTTGGCTCTTGGGATTATCGGAGCCACTGTCATGCCCCACAATCTCTACCTTCACTCATCCATCTCTCAAACCCGTCGAGTGGACTACAAGGACCAAGCTGATATCAAGCGTGCCGTACGCTTTATGACCTGGGACTCCAATATTGAGTTGGGCTTGGCCTTTGTCGTCAATTCTCTACTCCTCATCCTTGGGGCTGCTCTCTTCTTTGGACATGGTGATAAGATCAATGCCTTCTCCAGCATGTACAATGCTCTCAAGGACAACCAAATCGCAGGGGCAATTGCCAGTCCATTCTTGTCGACCCTCTTTGCCATAGCCTTGTTGGCTAGTGGTCAAAACTCGACCATTACGGGAACGTTGACCGGTCAAATCGTTATGGAAGGCTTCTTGAAATTCCGTATACCGCAGTGGATGAGACGGCTTATAACCCGGATTTTCGCTGTTATTCCTGTGATTATTGTAGCTATTTTATTTGGAGATCAAGAGCATGTCTTGGATGACCTCTTGGTCTATTCCCAAGTCTTCCTATCGCTTGCCCTACCGTTCTCCATCTTTCCTCTGGTATACTTTACCTCTAATAAAGAAATCATGGGAGAACATGTCAACGCCAAATGGAATACCTTATTAGGCTATCTGGTCGCCATCGTCTTAACGGTCTTAAATTTCAATTTGATTGTGACGACTTTTATCAAATAAAGAAACCAGCACTTTTATTCGTGCTGGTTTCTTTTTGTTTGCCACTTTTCCTAAAAATTTCCTGACCATTTTTTTAGGAGGGAATTATTTTTAATCACTAGTTGTTGTGAGCTTTTCACAAAATCTTGTCAGTGCCCGTCATTCATAAATTTGTAAAATTTTTGTACATTTTTTATTAATTGTACAAAAATAGGATTTCTTGTCCATTTCTTTTTTTTGGAGTATAATTCTATTTATTAGTTGAGTGAAATTATTTAACAGATAAATTATTTTAAAATCAAATGAATAGAAACAGATTTATACAACTACAGAAAGGAACATATGGTACGCCAAAGACAAACAACAACCAAGTCAGACTTACGGAATGCACTCTCGAAACTGCTCTTGCAACAACCTTTTGACAACATCACTATTCGACAATTAACCGAAACCGCTGGAATTAACCGCGGGACCTTCTATCTGCATTATGTCGATAAATACGACATGTTTGAGCAAATGAAAATGGACATGATGCAAGAATTGGATAGCCTCTTCGTTGAAGGAAGTCCTGTCAAGGTAAACTTTCTCAATGTGTTGACCGCTATTAAAGAGAATTATGATTTTATCTATGCATTGTCACAATCCTGTTGCTCGGACTTTAGTAAATTGGTAAGAAGTTTTACCCTTCATGCACTGGACGATACTCCCCACGCTAAAGAACACATCATTTCAGACTTTCAAGTTCCATACAAGTATGGTCTAGAAATTTTCATCGCTACGATCGAATCTGTAATTGTTACCTGGTTAGAATCGGGTGCGAAAGAGGACCCCATTGAAATTGGAACGATCATTCTCAGTGTCTGCGACTTTGCTAGCTGGAACTAAATCCCCCAACCTTTTCCTACCCTTCTGGAGAAGGTTTTTCTTTTGGCAAATGAAAAAAGATCTGATCACCTTGTTCAACTTGTTTGTAAGAAAGCAAAAAAGCAGGATCCTAACATCCTGCTTTTAGAATGTAGACAAACTACTTTAAAGTAAAATAAGTTAAGCGATTTTGCAAAAAAAATAAAAATGAGTTCCAATTTTTAAATCGATTCAAGAAAATACCGAAACTTTCCGCTGTGAGAAAAGTGCCTGAAACAATAAGGTTTCAGGCACCCGGGAGTTTTGAGACCCTAGGCTCAAAACTAAGTCTTGGAACTTCTTGGATTGCTGAAATCATCCACTGGATAATTTCACCTAACGTCCGTACTCACCTAA
>CAJZGQ010000098.1 GCA_916048115.1 uncultured Streptococcus sp.
CTCGACAATCCAAAAATAATTGAGAGGCTAGGACTTTTGTCCCAGCCTCTTTTTTCGTCAAAAAAAAACATCTAGCAAAATTGCTAGATGCTTCAAAAACCACAATTTTTAAACGTTTAGAACCTTATCCAAGAATTCTTTCAAACGTGGGTGTTGGGGGTTATCGAAGATTTGATCTGGTTTGCCATCTTCGAGGAATTCACCGTCAGCAGTGAAGATCACTCGATTAGCTACTTGTCGAGCAAATCCCATCTCGTGGGTAACGATGATCATGGTCATGCCTTGCTCTGCCAATTCTTTCATAACGTTCAATACATCTCCAACCATCTCAGGGTCAAGGGCAGAAGTAGGTTCGTCAAAGAGCATAATATCTGGATTCATGGCGAGTCCACGGGCAATAGCCACACGTTGTTTTTGACCACCGGAAAGGCTGTTCGGATTGGCATCGGCTTTATCTGCGAGTCCAACTTTTTCCAACAATTCCATCCCCACTTTTTGAGCTTCTTCACGGGTCATTAGTTTGTGCTCTACTGGTGCAAACATAATGTTTTCAAGGACGCTCATGTGAGGGAAGAGGTTGAAGTGTTGGAAAACCATCCCGATATTTTCACGGACCAAATCAACATTGGTTTTTGGATCGGTTAGATCATATCCATTTACGGTAATTTGACCTTTAGTAACTTCTTCGAGGAGATTGAGACTACGAAGGAAGGTCGATTTACCAGAACCGGACGGTCCGATAATACAGACCACATCCCCTTCGTAGAATTTTGTTGAGATTCCTTTTAAGACCTCATTTTCACCGTAGTATTTATGGAGGTCATGGACATCAATTTTTAATTTAGCCATTAGTTAGCCCTCTTTTCTAATTTTTTTGCAAATCGTGTTAGCAAGGTGATAATCACGAGGTAGAAGACGGCAAGGATCGCATACATCTTGAAACTTTGGTAGTTTCGGGCGATGATGATCTTACCAGTTTGGAAGAGTTCTACCAATCCGATCGCAGACACAATAGTCGTATCTTTCAGGGCAATGACGAATTGGTTAACAAAGTTTGGAAGCATGAGTTTGGTTGCTTGTGGCAAGATGATCTTGCGCATGGTCTTACCATAAGAGATCCCAAGGCTTCGGCTGGCTTCCATCTGACCAGCAGGCACTGCTTGAATCCCTCCTCGAACAATTTCTGCAATATAGGCAGCAGCATTGAGAGAGAGGGCAATGGTACCTGCGACAAAGTCGTTGATTGGGGATTGATGACCTGTGACCGATTCAATCAAGTTTGGAATTCCCCAGAAGATGAAGGCGGCGAGGATCATGAGTGGGATCCCACGAATAACATCGACAAAGATCTCAGCTGTCCAGCGGAGCCATTTATAAGGGCTAACACTAAACATCCCGAAGATAACACCGATCACCATAGCAATGGCGAAAGAGAGAAGGGCAAGGGCAAGAGTCACACCCAAACCACTTAACAATTGTTTGTAGTTGTTTTGAAGCAAGCCCCAGATCGTTGTTTCATCTGCTGTTGTACTTGAAGTACTTGACTTGCTATCTGCTTTAAGGTATTTATCGAGAATCTTTTGGTATTGACCGCTTTTCTTCAAGTTCGCAAGACCGTTATTGAACATTTCGATCAATTCAGGATTTTCACCCTTCTTAACGGCAAATGCTAGTTGACCACTTGGAGTCCCTTCGATAGGTGTTTTGAATTTACGTCCTTGTTTAATAGCGTATTTGATAACAGGTTCGTCATCCATAATCGCTGCAACAGAACCAGAATTCAAACTATCATACATAGAAGCTCCATCAGAGAACGTTTTGATCTTGTAACCATATTTCTTTTGGTTTTTTTCAAGGAAGGTCTGTGATGCAGTTCCGTTTTTAACACCGACCGTCTTACCTTTTAAGTCATCGTAAGAATCAATCTTGCTATCTTCTTGGACTGCAAGAATAGAGTTAGCAGTATAATATGGTTCAGAAAAATCAAATGTTTCTTTCCGAGCATCGGTCACAGTCATCCCTGCGATCATTCCTTGTGCATGACCAGATTGGACATCACTTACCGCAGCGTCAAATCCAGGGTTATCAATTTCAATGGTAAATCCTTGGTCTTTGGCAATGGCCTTGATCAAGTCCATATCGATCCCTGTATACTTATTTTTCCCATTCTGGAAGACAAATGGTGCAAAAGATGAGTCACTTGAAATTACATATTTTGACTTTTTAGGCGTTGCTTTTTGTCCAGCAGGAGTTGTTGTTGTTGGAACAGCACTGTTAGCAGTTGATTGGCTTTCACCGGTCCATTTCTTGATGATCTCATCAAGTGTTCCATCAGCTTTCATTTGAGCGAGGGCCTTGTTAAATTCAGTGATCAACTTTTCATGATTTCCACCTTTTTTAACACCAAAGGCAAAGCCACCGACTGCTTCCCCGTCCATATTGATAGCTAGGTCCTGACCCTTTTGGATGGCATATTGAATAACAGGTTGATCATCCATGACTGCATCCACTGCACCAGCTGTTAAACTGTTGTACATGAGATCACCCGTATCAAAAGTCTTGATCTTGTAGCTATACTTGTCCTTGTTTTTATCGAGGAAGCGTTGGGCTGCAGTACCGTTTTTGACACCGACTGTCTTTCCTTTTAATTGGCTGTACTTCGTGATTTTGTCAGCTTTCTTTGTCGCAATGACAACTTTTGTATCGTAGTAAGTATCAGACATGGTGAAGACTTTTTCACGTTCAGTTGTTTTGGTCATTCCGGCCATAATGGCATCTGCTTGACCAGCTTGGACAGCATTGACTGCAGCATCAAATCCAGGGAAGGATTTCTCTAAATCCCAGCCATTGATTTCAGCGACCTTGTCCAAGATTTCTACGTCAATTCCTTTATAGGTTTGATCTGAATCTTTAAATTCAAATGGTGCATAAGCTGTGTCGAAAACGACCTTGATCGTCTCAGCATGAGCATGACCAGCGAATGCTACCAGTGGAAATAAGAAAAGCAAATAGGCTAGTAATTTTTTCTTCATTTCTGTCTCCTTTTTCTTCATTTCTCTTTGGGTATTTGACCCATGAGTGCATTGACCAAAGGATGGCCTGAAAAAACAAAACATTCATACCAAATAGAGTATGAATGATCTTATGTTTTTCTATAAAAGCTATTATATCAGAAAAGTATCAGTTTAGCAAGAAAAACCAGCTTTTGATGTTAGGTTTTCTGACATGAAGTGGTGTTGCAGGTCTGGATTTTCTTTGCTACAATGGACCTATCAGATAAATGGAGGTTACTAGATGAAGAAAGGGTTGATCATTCAAGGTATTAAAACGAAAACTTCTGTGTCAGTTTTCGTTTCTACACTATTCTACGTGTTTTTAGCTTCCTTCTTTATAGAAGGGGGGCTATGGCTCAGTAGTGAATTGGTGGTACCATTTTCCATTGCAATAGGTTATCTAGCCGAGTTCTTCTCACCAGGAAATAGGGTTGCAAGTATTCAAGAGTTTTTCTTCCATTATATTCTCTATTATGAGCTCTTCAGTTTTGTATTTATTCTCATCCTCTTTATTTTTTGGGTGAAAGTAATAGAGAAGAATTCCTTATCAACTTTAGGTTTTGTAAAAAAGAACTGGCTCAAGTATCTAGGTTTGGGGATCTTGCTTTCCCTTCTTCAAATGGGTGTGATTGCCCTTGTCTACCAAGTGGGCGGAATCGGGACCTTTGAGCTAAATGAATTAAGTTTAGAACCCATCCTCTTTATTCTAGGATTATTCCCATTTTGGCTCCTTCAAGGTGGTACAGAAGAAGTAGCGACGCGGGGTTGGCTCCTAACTCGGATTGCTGCAAGAACCAATCTTCCCTTAGCAATCGCGATTTCTAGTAGTCTCTTTGGCATTCTTCATCTGGGAAATGCAGGAGTGACCTTCTTATCCGTTCTGAATATCATCCTTGATGGGGTGCTAGCTGGTCTGCTTTTTATCTATACCGATAGTATCTGGCTTGTGGTCGCCCAACACGGCACTTGGAACTATGTACAAGGAAATCTCCTTGGTTTCCAAGTCAGTGGCACAGGCGCAGATGCGTCTATCTTTAGTTTTACCATGGGAGATGGACCTGTCTGGTTGACCGGAGGGGCATTTGGAGCAGAAGGATCAATCATCACCACTCTGGTTCTTCTTGTATCCCTAGTGATT
>CAJZGQ010000099.1 GCA_916048115.1 uncultured Streptococcus sp.
TTTCAGCAAACTCAATATAGTTCATGTCCGCCTCCTTTTCTGTAGTTCTATTGTAGTGAAAAGGGTTGCAAAAGTCAATTTGAAATCAAAAAGAGAGTGGGACAGAAATCAGTAATTCGTTAGAATTCGATTTCGTCGTCCCACCTCCGCACAGTTGAGTAGGGCTGTAAAAGCTGATGAAATCAGCGTAGTAGAGCCCACTCAACCACTGCGTCTTGTTCGACAATCCAAAAACAATTAAGAGGCTACGACTTTTGTCCCAGCCTCTTACAGGTTGAAGAAGAATGCCTCATTCATCATCATACAACTCCACTTCGCCATGGATTTTGATGTATTCTTCATTCCTGCGGTCGTCTTCTTCCCAAACAGGGTCTCTCACATCGTCCATAAACGGAATTTCTTCCAAACTCAGCTCATTTGCCTCTTCATAACTCATCAAAAGTATATCTTTATGCCGTTTTTTAAATTCCTCCACACTTAACCAGCTCTCTTTATCATCTTCGCTAATCTGACCGTCAATAGCAGTCGCGATTTCAATAGCCATAATGTAGAAAGCACGTTTATCAACAGTTAGAAGGTCAAGGTGGGTAGAAGCAATTCTTAAACATTCACCTTTCTCACGAAAATCCGACATCATAGCATCTTCATAGTCTAACTGTATATATTCTGACTTATGAGATAAAAAATCATATTTTATCCCTTCCTTAATCTGAACACTTTTCCATCTATCATCATGAGTTTTCTTGTCTAATTCTAAGTGAATAGAAAGTTTCTCAATTGGTAGTTCTAGATACCCAGCATACGACAAATCCGGCTCTATTCCATCTTTTTCCTCAAACCACATTCTCTTCGCTAGTTCTAAGTAATCAAACGGAATTTCTTTGGTGTAATCACCTTTAATATATAGTCTCACTCGTTTTCCTCATCGTCATAAACACGTTCGCCGTGGATGGCAATGTACTCTTCATGAAGTCGCTCTTCTTCATCCCACAAGGGATCTTCTACAGGTTTCATACTTTTCAGTTCCTCCACGCTGATGTCAGTTGCTTGATCGTAGGTTAGTGATAAGACATCCTTGTGCAACTCCTTAAAAGTCTCTACATCCATCCAAGTTTCTTTGTCATCCTCGCTAATCTGACCATCAATGGCAGAAGCCACCTCGACTGCCATGATATACATAGCTCGTTTATCAACCATTAAAATGTCCGTATGGGTAGTCGCTATCCTAAGGTATTCTCCACGTTCTCTCCCATTAGTAATAAAATCATTTTCAAATTCTAATTGAATATTTTCATCAGAAAACGAATTCCAAGAATCACTCTTGTCATATGGTATATGATTCCATCTTTTATCATTAAATCGCCATTTATCAAATTGAACTCCAAAAAAGAAATCGTCTTGCAACATCTCATCATCACCAACGTTTGAGTATGTAATAGGATGACCTTGCCATTCCTTAAACCACATTTCCCAGAGCAACTCTCTTGTCGTAAAGGTTATTTTTTTCTTAAAATCACTTTTGATGTATAGTCTCACTCGTCTTCCTCATCGTCATAAACACGTTCACTGTGAATTTTGATGTATTCCTCGCGCTTCCTATCCAATTCTTCCCAGATAGGATCGTCAATCGCGTCAATCGTCTGAATTTCTTCCAAACTCATCTCATTTGCTTCATCAAAGGTTAGAGATAAGATATGTTGGTGCTTTTCCTTGAATTCCTCGACTGTTAGCCATGTTTTCTTATCATCTTCACTGATTTGTCCATCAATAGCAATCGCAATTTCAAGCGCCATAATATACATAGCACGTTTATCAACTGTTAAAACATCCAAATGATTAGAAGCGATTCTTAGATATTTTCCCTTTTCTCTACCATCGCTTTCATAACTTCCTTCGTAATCTAAATCAATATTTTCGTATTTTTGGGAATTGATTGCACTGCCACCTTTAATCTTGACCTCTTTCCAACGAGAGCCACTTGCTCCCCACTTATTTAATCGTAAAGATAGATAGAAGTCATTTTGTAGCATCTCATCATCCCCGACATTTGAAAAACTTATTTTTTGACCATTTCTTTCTTTAAACCACATTTTCCATGCGAGTTCTCTGTAGCCAAATGGCACTTTTCTAGTAAAATCACCTTTGATGTATAGTCTCATAAATCTGAGATATCGCCTCCATGTGCTAGTATATATTCTTTTCGACGATTGGCTTCTTCCTCCCAAAGAGGGTCGTCTACCACATCCATCATTTGAATTTCAGTCAAACTTCGTTCATTTGCTTCTTCAAAAGTTAGAGATAGAATAGCCTCGTGCTTTTTCCTAAACTCCTCGACTGTTAGCCATGTCTTCTTATTATCCTCGCTAATTTGCCCATCAATCACCTTTGCAATCTCAAGCGCCATAATGTACATGGCTCGTTTATCAACTGTTAAAACTTCCAGATGCTTAGTTAAAATGCGGAGATAGTTCCCTTTTTCATTGTAGTCTGTAGCGAATGCATCTTCAAACTCTAGGTCAATACATTCGTCAAGATGTGAAAAGAGTCTTCGTACCCCTTCCTTTAGGGGGACACTAGACCATCTCTTATCGGCAGTGCCTTTCCTCAAGGATAAATTTGAGAAAAAATCTTCTTGTAATGCATCATTGTTCCCAGCATTTGAGTAAGAAATTTGCTCATCTTCTGGAAACCACATTTTGCCAGCTAGTTCTAAATAACCATAAGGTACTCTTTTTGTGTAATCGCCTTTGATATAGAGTCTCATTCGTCCTTTTCTCTATTCTCTTTATTCCCCTCCATCATATCATAATTTAATAAAAAATACATGTTAGCCTGTAGGAATATCGTTTTAAATAGCCCACGATAAATTTCAAGGCATGTTAAAAGCCCCCAGCAATAACTGAGAGCTTGTTTTATTAGCGATAGCTAAGAGCACGTTTGATGGTCTTCCATGGTCCGAGGTCATCGGTCTGAAGGATCAGGCTCGCATAGATACGGGCAATGAGAACTGTTCCCACGATGGTAAAGAGAACCGCAATTCCCAATGAAGCCCAAGATTCAAGACCAGTCGCATAGCCGTTAATGGTACGGAAAGGCATGAAGAAGGTTGAGATAAAAGGAATGTAGGAACCGATCTTCAATAAGAAGACGTCACCAGCACTTCCCAAGGTGGTTACCCCAAGGAAGCTAAAGATAACTAACATCATCAGTGGCGAAATCGCTTTTCCTGAATCTTCAGGTCGTGCAACTGTGGAGCCTAAGAAGGCAGAGAGCACCACATACATAAAGATCCCAAGGATAATGAAGAAGACGGTATTGAGCGAGATTGACTCTGCTAGGTGCTGGGTAATTGGAGAGTTTGGAGCGAGAAAATCCTTGACAACAGGGATATCTGCTCTAAAGATCCAAACAGCTACTAAACCAATCACATAGACAAAAATATGGGTAAAGATCACACCGAAGAGTCCGAGCATGCGTGCGAAGAAATAGTCAGTTGCTTTGATACTAGAGAAGACCACTTCCATGATCTTGGTTCCCTTTTCACTAGCCACTTCTTGGGCTGTGATACTCGAGTAGAAGATCAAAATCATATAAAGCAACATTCCTAGACCACCTGCAACCATGGTTTGCACCATTTTCAAGCCTTCTTTTTTCTCATCAATTTTTTCTTTGAGAGAAACCTGTTGAGACAAGGCTGTGACTTGCTCTTTACTTAGATTAGCACGCGCTAGATTAATCCCTTGTTGAACTTGGCCTAATTTTGCGGCGACAAGGGTTTTCAATTCTGTTTTCATGGCTTGGTCGCCCACATAAGTGGCTTCTAGCTGGCCATCTTTTTCATCGACCGTTAGGTAAGCAGCTGCTTTCTCATCCTTGATGGCTTTTTTAGCAGCAGCTTCATCCTTGTAGTCCAAGGTCAAGCCATCAGTTCCTTTGAGACTTTCTTTGACAGCTGGAACTTCTGTCACCAAGGCCACCTGGTTTTTGGCATCTGTAGAAGAACCTGTCAGATAACCGATTCCAATGCTCAATCCCAAAAAGAGGAAGGGGCCAAAGACCATGAAGAGGAAACTCCATGATTTCACTTGTCTGATATAGGTTTCTTTCATTACGACAAACATCT
>CAJZGQ010000100.1 GCA_916048115.1 uncultured Streptococcus sp.
GAACCAGACCGTTTCAAATAGGTCAATAATTGTTGGTAGTATTCTGGCCCTACCGTTGTATTTTCAACTGGAGTATTATAGATTCCGAGGTAATAGTGGCTCAATAAAGTAGACAAGCCCCACTCACGACCTGAACGAATATGGTCAAAGACCGAACTAATATTTTCTTGTTGGAAAATCCCAAAAACACTACGAATACCAGCATTTGCAAGACTAGACAATGGGAAGTCGATTAAGCGGTATTTCCCATCAAACGGTAGGGATGCTACCGGACGATGGCTGGTCAAAGTGGACATATCATGATACCCAACTGTATTTCCTAAAATGGCTGAATATTTATCAATCTTCATCTGTTGCTACCCCCACTTTTTCATTGTAACCGACAACTTGTACTTCCTCTGTTCCATCAATCACGACACCTTCTGCAATGACTGCGCCTTCTCCGATAATCGCGCGTTTCACGACAGCTCCTTTACCGATAATGGCATTGCTCATCACGACAGCATCTTCGACAACTGCTCCTTCACGAACTTGAGCTTCTGTTGATAAGATGGAGTGTTTGACTGTACCGTCTACCGAACAACCGTCGACGACAAGAGAATCTTCGATGTGGCCATGTTCCCCAAAGAAGTTCGGTGGAGAAATGAGGTTGCGTGAATAGATTTTCCAGTGACGATCGCGACTATCCAAGGCATTATTCGGATCGATATATTCCATATTGGCTTCCCAAAGAGACTCAATCGTACCAACGTCTTTCCAATAACCATTGAATTCATAAGCATAAACACTTTCGCCTGATTCTAGATAAGTTGGAATGACATTTTTACCGAAGTCTGACATATCGATATCGCTCTTTTCAGCAGCAACCAACATATTGCGTAGACGAGCCCAGTCAAAGATGTAAATCCCCATGGAAGCCTTGGTAGATTTCGGTTCAGCTGGTTTTTCTTCAAATTCAACAATCCGATTATTAGCATCGGTATTCATGATTCCAAAACGACTCGCTTCCTTCAAAGGTACATCTAGGACGGCAACAGTCAAGCTCGCATTATTATCCTTGTGAGATTGAAGCATATCATCATAGTCCATCTTGTAGATATGGTCACCAGAAAGAATCAAGACATATTCAGGATTGATGCTGTCGATATAGTCGATATTTTGGAGGATGGCATGACTAGTTCCTTCAAACCAACGATTTCCCTCACTAGCTGAATAAGGTTGCAAAATAGAAACACCTGTGTTGATTCCATCCAAGCCCCAGCTTGAACCATTTCCGATATGACTATTGAGGGCAAGTGGTTGGTACTGTGTGATCACACCAACATTGTGAATTCCTGAGTTGGCGCAGTTTGATAGCGCAAAATCGATAATCCGATAGCGCCCACCAAATTGAACCGCAGGTTTTGCGATGTTTTTGGTTAATTTTCCAAGACGTGTTCCTTGCCCACCGGCAAGAATTAAAGCGAGCATTTCATTCTTCATTGACTACTTCCTCTTTTTAAAGCTTGGACTCCCATAGAGTCAACCGA
Organism: uncultured Streptococcus sp.; assembly: GCA_916048115.1. Lineage (GTDB taxonomy): Bacteria > Bacillota > Bacilli > Lactobacillales > Streptococcaceae > Streptococcus. Next base: position 1,530 of record CAJZGQ010000100.1, read on the forward strand.
TCGTCATTTCTTATCTGATGTTTTAGATTTTGTCTTACGCACCTTGCGTTTCACCTTCCAAATGCTAGCTCCTAAAGCCGGCAAAGTAAAGGTCAAGGTTTGTTCATAATCCTTCCACAGTCCATCTTTAGACTGAACTGTCGGATTGTGCTCTTTCCAGACACCTCCCCATTCTTCTAATTCTGTATTCCAAATTTCTTCATAGACCGCTGATACAGGCACACCAATCGTAAAGTCCTTGCGTTCTACTGGTGCCATATTGAAGACACATACTAGAAGCTCACCTTTACGATTCTTCCGGACCATAGACAAGACGCTCTGATCTCGGTTATCTGCATCAATAATCTCTAAGCCATCAAAGCTATCATCAATCTCCCACAATTCTTTGTGTTCTTTATAGAAATGATTGAGCTGAGAAGTGAAACGACGCATCTTAGCATTCATTTCATCCTCTAGATTGCCCCATTCCAGTTGCTCCTCTGACTTCCATTCCAAAAATTGACCAAATTCTGACCCCATAAAGAGCAATTTCTTACCTGGATGGCAGATCTGATAGGTTAAAAGATTACGGAGTCCAGCAAATTGATTGTAACGATCTCCCCACATCTTGTGCATCAAACTCTTCTTACCGTGCACCACTTCATCATGTGAAAATGGTAGTAAGAAATTCTCAGAAAATGCATACATGTAACTAAAGGTTACCAGATTAAAGTCAAATTTCCTGTAGACCGGGTCTTCCTCATAGAATCGTAGAATATCATTCATCCAACCCATATTCCATTTATAGTCAAAGCCTAGACCACCTTCTTCTTCAGGGCCTGTGATCTTTTGACCAGCAGAACTTTCTTCAGCAATCATCATGACATCTGGGTGTTCGTTCTTAATAATCGCATTCAAACGTCTAAGGAAATGAACGCCTTCGTAGTTGAGGTTTCCACCATCAATATTTGGTGTCCATGGACCACTATCATAGTCAAGATAGAGCATATTGCTCACAGCATCGACCCGAATTCCATCTAAATGATAGGTTTCAATCCAAAACTTCAAACTAGAAATCAAGAAAGACTGTACTTGATTCTTTCCTAAATCGAAGTTCAAAGCCCCCCAACCATAGTTATGGGCCCGATGTTCATCCTGGTATTCAAAGGTTGGTGTTCCATCATAATATGCCAAAGCATCATCATTAATGATGAAATGGCCAGGTACCCAATCCACAATCACTCCGATATTGTTGAGGTGACATTCTTCCACGAAATCTTGAAATTCTTCTGGGCTACCATAAGTCTGCTCGAGGGCAAAATAGCCCATAAGCTGATACCCCCAGCTCAAGCCCAATGGATGGGCCATCACTGGCATAAATTCCACGTGGGTGTAGTTCATCTCCACTAAATACGGAATCAATTCTTCTTTTAGTTGTTTGAAGGTATAGGAACTGTGATCCTCATTACGTTTCCACGATCCTGCGTGAACCTCATAAATATTAACAGGTCGTTCCTTAAAACCAAGTTTTTTACGGCGTGCTCTCCAGAGACCATCTTTCCAGTTTTTCTCTGGAATGGTCTTAATAATAGATCCTGTATTGGGTCTCTTTTCCATCCATAACGCTAGAGGATCGATTTTTTGAACCTGATGACCATTATTTCGTGTCACCAAATATTTGTATATATCTCCCTCTTTTGCATCGGAACAGAAGACTTCCCAGACGCCTCCTTCATTACGAACCATTGGAATTTTACGGGCTTCCCAATCAGTGAAATCACCAATCAGATCCACCGCCTGAGCATTGGGAGCCCAAACACGGAAGGTAAAACCTTCTTGTTCTCCCCTTGTTTCCTTGTGAGCTCCTAAGTACTCTTGAAGATGGAAATTATCCCCTCTTCCAAATGTCCATAAGTCTGTGCTTCTATCCATATACTCACCTCTTTATTTTTTGAAAGCGTTTTCTATTTGATCTTATTTTACTATAAAATCACTTAATTTTCAAGTTGATTCCTGTAAAATCATGTAAAATTATCAGGAAAAGTTCTTTCATTTTCTTTTCCGAACCTTTTACTGCATTCCTTCGCTTTCCTCCTAATCTTACTTATGATTATACTATATATACGAGGAAAATTAAAGAAAAAACCGAACATTTAAATCACTATTTTTATTACTAACTAGTTTATTACGAATAAAATGAACATTTTTATGAACAATGTAAAAAAAGACTAAGACAGATGTGTCTTAGTCTTGATTCATTCTTAGTCTACGTTCACGTATTCTTTAGAAAGTTCAAGCACTTCTTCCATGGTTGAACATTCAGTCAGAGCACGGTTAGCGTATTCTTGCATTTTAGCTGTGTCGAGTTTCTTCATCAAGCTACGTGTACGAAGGACAGATGTAGCTGACATAGAGAACTCATCCAAGCCCATTCCGACAAGAAGTGGAACGGCAGTTTGGTCACCGGCCATTTCACCACACATACCAGCCCATTTGCCTTCAGCGTGAGCCGCTTTGATCACGTTGTTGATCAAACGAAGGATAGATGGGTTATATGGTTGGTAAAGGTATGAAACTTGTTCGTTCATACGGTCAGCAG
>CAJZGQ010000101.1 GCA_916048115.1 uncultured Streptococcus sp.
CTCAAAATCCAGTGTCCGCAAGGACGTGCCGGTTCGACCCCGGCCGCCGGTATAGATTATAAAAGGAGTTTTTTGCTCCTTTTTTTGTTTATTTTTTTTCTTTTTTGTGATATAATTAACCGGTAAAGTTTCTGCCAGTGAATTAGAAGGAGTTTATTTTGTCTGAAGTTGCAAATAAAATCGATCGTTTTTTAAATTCTATTTTATTGTTATCTGAGAATCAGCATGAGATTTTAGTTGGTTCTTGTACTAGTGGTGTTTCATTAACCAACACTCAGGAACATATTTTGATGCTGGTTGCTGATGAAGCTCTAACCAATTCTGTCTTAGCAAAGAAATTGAATGTTAGTCAGGCAGCGATCACGAAGGCTGTGAAGCCCTTATTAAGTCAGGGGATGCTGGAGACTTATCGCGATGAAAATGATGCACGGGTTCTCTATTACCGCTTAACTGAGATTGGTAAGCCGATTGCCTTAGAGCATCAGCACCACCATCAGCATACACTTCACACTTATGAGGATGTCTTGTCGAAATTTACTAAGAATGAGCAAGGGGTCATTTCGCGGTTTTTAGATTTATTGGAAGAGGAGTTATAGTTTGAGGTATATTACGGTTTCAAATTTATCGTTCTATTATGATCGAGAACCGGTTCTGGAAGGGATCAATTACTACTTAGATAGTGGAGAGTTTGTTACGCTGACTGGCGAGAATGGCGCTGCTAAGTCAACCTTGATTAAGGCTAGCCTTGGCATCTTACAGCCCAAGGTTGGGACTGTTGATATTTCAAAGACGAATGTTAAGGGAAAGAAGTTAAGGATTGCTTATTTGCCGCAACAAATTGCTAGTTTTAATGCAGGGTTTCCAAGTACGGTCTATGAATTTGTGAAGTCAGGTCGGTATCCTCGTAAAGGATGGTTTCGAAAGTTGAATGAGCACGATGAAAAACATATTCTGAAGAGTTTAGAATCTGTTGGGATGCTGGAGTTCAAGGATCGGGCGATTGGTTCTTTGTCTGGTGGTCAGAAACAGCGGGCTGTCATTGCTCGGATGTTTGCTTCAGATCCGGATATCTTTGTTTTAGATGAACCTACGACAGGAATGGATGCGACGACAAAGAGTGATTTTTATGAGTTGATGCATCACAGTGCGCATCACCATCAAAAATCTGTTTTGATGATTACGCATGATCCTGAAGAGGTTAACCAATTTGCGGATCGGAATATTCATTTGGTTCGTGACCAAAGCTCTCCTTGGAGATGTTTTAATGTCCATGATACTGAAGGGGAGGGTGACCATGCTTGATTTATTCCAGTATGATTTTATGCAACGGGCCTTGTTGGCTATGGTTGCCATGAGTCTTTTTTCTCCTGTATTAGGGATTTTCTTGATTTTAAGACGGCAGAGTCTGATGAGTGATACGCTAAGTCACGTCTCTCTTGCTGGTGTCGCTTTTGGGCTTTTCCTTGGGATCTCTCCAACGCTCTCGACTATGCTCATTGTCATTATTGCTGCGGTTTTTCTTGAGTATTTGCGGACCTTATTTAAGGACTTTATGGAGATCGGGACGGCAATTTTAATGTCCACAGGTCTTGCCCTAGCTTTGGTACTGATGCGTGGTGGTGGGAAGAGCTCGATGAGTTTGGATCAATACTTGTTCGGTTCTACCCTAACCATTACGGATGAACAGGTGATTGCCTTGTTTGTGATTGCTTTCGTTGTATTAGTGCTGACGGCCTTATTCTTGCGGCCTATGTATATTTTGACCTTTGATGAAGATACGGCCTTTGTGGATGGGCTTCCGGTCCGGACCATGTCTATCTTATTTAATGTGGTAACGGGGGTTGCTATCGCCTTAATGATTCCTGCAGCAGGATCGTTATTAGTTTCAACCATCATGGTCTTACCGGCTAGTATTGCGCTGAAATTAGGGAAGAACTTCCGTGGGGTCATGTTGCTTGCGGTCATTATTGGCTTTATCGGGATGTTTAGTGGGTTGATTTTGTCTTATATTGCAGATACACCAGCGAGTGCCAGCATCACGCTCTTATTTGTGGCCTTGTTCTTGCTTGTGAATCTTGGATCACGTTTGAGGAAGTAAATATGAAATTTAAAAAAATAGGTTTAATGTTGTTGGTGGCTTTTGCCCTTATCTTGACTGCTTGTGGCAAAAGTCAGAGTCAAAATGGAAAATTAAAAGTGATGACCACTTTTTATCCTGTTTATGATTTTACAAAAAATATTGTCGGAGATGAAGGAATGGTAGACCTGCTCATTGGAGCGGGATCAGAGCCTCATGAATATGAATTGTCTGCTAAGGGGCGGGCTATGATTCAAGATTCGGATGTTTTCGTCTATGAGAATGAAAACATGGAAACGTGGGTTCCAAATCTTTTGAAATCAATGAAGGATAAGAAAACCAAAGTGATCGATGCCACCAAGGGCATGGTCTTGCTTCCTGGATTGGAAGAGGAACATGAACACGAAGGGGGTGAAGAACACCATCATGAATATGATCCTCACCTTTGGCTCTCTCCACATCGTGCCATGAAGATGGTAGAGTCGATTCGCGATCAGTTGGTCGCAGCTTATCCAGATAAGAAAAAGACGTTTGAGAAAAATGCGCAAGCTTATTTGAAGAAGTTACAGGCTTTGGATCAAGCTTATCAGGATGGCTTGAAAGATGCTAAGCAAAAGAATTTTGTGACCCAACACGCGGCTTTCCGTTACTTGGCCTTGGATTATGGCTTAAACCAAGTGGCTATTTCAGGGATTTCACCTGATAGCGAACCTTCTGCTGCACGATTGCGTGAATTGACAGAGTATATCAAGAAAAATGAGATCAAGGTGATTTACTTTGAGGAAAATGCTTCTAAGTCCTTGGCGAAAACCTTGTCTTCTGAAGCTGGTGTTGAGTTGGCTGTCTTAAATCCTTTGGAAAGCCTGACGGATCAAGAAATGAAAGATGGCGAAGACTACGTGTCTGTTATGAAGGAGAATCTGAAGGCACTAGAGAAAACCACATCCCAAGCTGGTAAGGATATTCAACCGGAACATGAGGAAGATTCTAAGACGGTTCAAAAAGGCTATTTCGAGGATAATCAAGTCAAGGATCGTAGCTTAGCAAATTATGCGGGTGATTGGAAATCGGTTTATCCATACTTGCAAGATGGAACTTTGGATCAGGTCTTTGATTATAAGGCAAAATTAAATCCAACCATGACTGCTGCTGAGTATAAGGAATATTATACCAAGGGTTACCAAACAGATATTGATCGGATTAAGATTGATAAGGATTCAATGGAGTTTTATCAAAAAGGATCTTCTAAGAAATATACCTATAAATACGTAGGTAAGCACATTTTGACTTATAAAAAGGGGAATCGTGGTGTTCGTTATCTCTTTGAAGCCAAGGAGAGCGATGCGGGAGACTTCAAATATGTTCAATTTAGTGACCATGAAATCACTCCGGTAAAGGCAGCTCACTTCCACATTTTCCATGGAGGAAAGAGTCAAGAGGCGCTTTATGATGAGTTGGAAAATTGGCCAACTTATTATCCTTCCAACTTATCTGGTTTAGAAGTTGCACAGGAAATGCTGGCTCACTGAGAGTAGTATCCAAAGAGAGATTGGGATGTATTATCCCGGTCTTTTTTTGATCAGAAATAGGAAGTAGAGCTTGTCAAATGTTTGAAAATACGTTACAATGAGAGGGCTTTAAACTAAAAAAATGTATGGGGAATTTTAAATGAAAAAAGTTGGTGCTATTCTTGTGAGTCTTTTCAGTGTGGTCTTATTGGTGGCTTGTTCGCAGCAAGGTGCGAGCAAGAAATCAGATTCTTCTTCTAGTCAAACGAGTGCTTCTTTTGAGGTGAAAAAGACGACAGCTTCTAGTTCAGAAGTGAAGGAGAAAGAAAAAAAAGAAGAGAAAAAAGAAGTGAAGAAAATGGATCTTGAGGCTATTGCCAATGGAGATTACAGCAGTATTGCTGGTGTCTGGCAAGATGATAAAGGAAACAAGCTGGTCTTTAACGACAAAGGGTTGGT
>CAJZGQ010000102.1 GCA_916048115.1 uncultured Streptococcus sp.
AGACCTGGATCTTCTGTATGGACGTGAACTTTGACAATCTCATCGTCATTCACCACCAATAGGGAATCCCCAAGGTTGTTCAAATAGTTACGGAATTCATCGTAATCGAAGTCTTTGACATAAGTTGGACCTTGTTTCAAAGCGACCATGATTTCTGTACAGTAACCAAACTTGATGTCTTCAGTTGCGACATGACCAGCGACTGACTTGTGGTGTTCTGCATTGATCATTTCTGACATGGTTGCAGGTGTTGCTTGGAACTCTTCAGAAGCGATGAATTCTCCTGTCAAGGCTGACAAGAATCCTTCATAGATGAAGACCAAACCTTGACCACCAGAGTCTACCACACCAACTTCTTTCAAGACCGGCAACATATCTGGAGTCTTAGCAAGAGCTGTTTTAGCTCCTTCAAGAGCTGCACGCATGACTTCTACCGCATCATTAGTCGATTCTGCTTTTTTCTTGGCACCGATGGCTGCCCCACGAGAAACCGTCAAAATGGTACCTTCAACCGGCTTCATAACGGCTTTATAAGCGACTTCTACACCAGACTGGAAGGCTGCTGCAAGTGCTGCTCCATCCAATTCTTCTTTGTCTTTGACACTTTGAGAAAATCCACGGAACAATTGAGAAGTGATGACTCCTGAGTTCCCACGCGCGCCCATCAAGAGACCTTTAGCGAAGATCCCTGCTGCTTCACCAACAGTTGAAGCAGAACGGTCAGATACTTCTTTGGCCCCATTTTCGATGGTCATTCCCATATTGGTTCCTGTGTCCCCGTCTGGTACAGGAAAGACGTTCAAAGAGTTTACATATTCCGCTTGTTTATTTAAGCGCGTAGCCCCCGCTTGAACCATTTCTTGAAATAAACTTGTAGTAATATTAGCCACGATTATTCTCCCACAATCTTGATATTTTGAATATAGACATTCACAGTATCCGTAGTGATTCCAAGTTGATTTTCCAAACTAAATTTCACACGTTCTTGAATATTTTTTGAGACTTCGCTAATTTTTGTTCCATAGCTCAAAACAGTGTAAACATCAACTGCGATAGTTCCTGCTTCCGTTGTTTTGACAACAACACCTTTAGAGAAGTTTTCTTTCCCTAGGAGGGCTTGGAAATTATCTTTGATCGCATTTTTGCTGGCCATTCCAACCACACCGAAGATCTCAGTAGCAGCACCGCCTACAACAGTTGCGATAACCTCATCAGTCAATTCAATTTGACCGTCCTTTGTATTGATTTTTACTGTCATAATTTCTACCTCAAAAGTATTTTATATTCTATTTTACCATAAAAGAGGTCAACTGTAAAAGGGTAGGGACTATTCTTCTCCCGCTGTGACAGCTGTCTATAGAGAAAAAGAAAAGGGAGTGGGAAAGAACTCCGTAAAATAAAAAAAGTTGAAAAGGTTCCCCAAACCTTTTCAATTTTCCCACCCCCGCACAGTTGATTAGGAAGTACGAATGTTTCAAACATGAGTAGTTCCAATCAACCACTGCGTCATGCTACTATTCCTATCAAAAAGCGAAGGCTGGACACTTTATGCCCAGCCTTTTTTCTTTATTAAACGCGTTCTACTTTACCAGATTTCAATGCACGAGCTGAAGCCCAAACTTTTTTAGGTTTACCATCGATAAGGACAGTTACTTTTTGAAGGTTTGGTTTTACGGCACGTTTTGTTTGGTTCATAGCGTGTGAACGGTTGTTACCTGATACAGTCTTACGACCTGTGAAATAACATACTTTAGCCATTTCTGTGTTTCCTCCTATTAGATCTAATATAACGGATGTGCTAGCACCACATACCGTACTATATTACCAAAAAAAATCTCTCTTGGCAAGCTTTTGGCCAAAGTTTTTCATTTCTGGCTTAAGAAAACGAATTCGTGCCTACATAGATAATTTCCAGATTTCCTAAGGAAACATCGCCCGTAATGTAGAAATCCTTGCTAGTGAGAGCACTTGGATTTTCCTGATGCTGGATCGCTGAAAGGGAATTATCCACATTAACATGGACGCGCCAATCACTTGGCACATAGAGGCTCAAACTTCCAAGGGAAACATCGACAACAAACTGAGCAGAAGGACCTTCGATGTGGCAATTGTCAAAATAAACCGATGCTTCTCCCATACTCACATCTGCACTTCCGTGGGTAAAGTGTTGGTCATTGAGATATTTTGTCACTGTGGAAAAAGTGACATCGATGTCATTGCCATCAGACTTACTCATGGACCCAGCAGAATAGGAAGCTAGGCGAGCTTTTGTTTTCTTAGAGGGTTTGAACAAGATGTTGAGCCCAATCACAGCGAGAATTGAAGAAAGGATGACAACCGAATTGGACACCGGAAGGAAATGGTATTGCCCATTGAGACAAAAGAGGGCTAAAAGTCCATAGATGAAGCCCCAACCAAAATGGCGTTTTAAGAAACTAGAGAGGGACAGGACAGCAAGCAAGGTGACCCAAGCCAAGGTCCAGATGCTGATGTCCCATTTTACAAAATAGCCTTGTAAAAGGATTAAGGCTGCTAATAGGATTAAGAATACTCCAATTAATTTTTTTCTCATGATATTACCTCATTTCATTTAGTCGTTCTTTTAAGAGTTGATAGTAGCGTCTAGATACGTGGACCTGCTTATGAGTCTGGTAGAAATTGACCGTGCTGGTCCCTGAAAAAGACTTTTCCAGAGAGTAGATCTGCTTTGCGTTGACAATGGTGGATTTGGATATCCGACAAAAGGCGATGGGAAGCAGCTCCTCCAACTCATAGAGCTTCTGCTTGACCTCATAGGCCTCGTCCTTGGTGTGTCCAAAAATCTTCTCCCCATCCGTCTCAAAAAAGAGGATCGATGCCACATCCAGAAAATACTCACTTCGATCCTTGTAGAAGGCCAAAGGAGCGACCTTTTGTTCGAGGATTCTCTCTTGCAGCTGGGTCAACTCCGGGGTCAAGCGCGGAGCTCGAATCAAGATCTCAGGCTCGTCCATAGATGGATCCAATTCGATTCTAACTTTCATAAAACTCCTTTCCCAACGTTTTGATAGTACCATTATAACAGCTGTTGAAAACAAAACAAGGGCTTTTCAGTAAGTGGCACGTTTTCCCCATCAAGAGGTCGTATTTGAGAAGTAAAAAAGAGAGTGGGACAGAAATCGGTAATTCGTTAGAATTCGATTCCGTCGTCCCACCTCCGCACAGTTGAGTAGGGCTGTAAAAGCTGATGAAATCAGCGTAGTAGAGCCCACTCAACCACTGCGTCTTGCTCGACAATCCAAAGATAATTAAGAGGCTAGGACTTTTGTCCCAGCCTCCTTCCTTTATTTGTTGCTTTCCTTGTCCGGTAAAAGAAAACTAAGACCCAGGCAAGCGAGCACACCTGCTGTGATAACTAGACCATTTGAGACCGGCAAGAGATCGTAAATCGCATTTGCGATCATAAATGCGATCAAGGCGCAGATAACACTTGCCTTGTAATCTTTTTTCAAGAGATTTTCAAGTGTAAAGAAAGCAAATAAGAGAACAGGGAACAAAGGCCAGATATTCACATCGATCTTTGGAAAGCCAACCATTCCCATTATCACAACTGCAAGAGCAGCAAGAATCAATGAAAGTCCAAGTAATTTTTTCATCATATACCTCGTTTTCAATATTCGGAAGTTTTTTTCCTTTGATGATTCTATGATAACAGAGAGCCCCTAAGGCAACAAGGACTTTTGACTAAGTGGTCAAAAATGGCGCCTATGCGGTCAAAAAAAGAGCGAGACAGAACGAATCGGTTATCACCATCATTCGTCGTCTCGCTCCTTCAAAGTCGTTTCTTCCTATGCCGATTGCAGGGATCGAACCTGTGACCTACGCGTTACGAGTGCGTTGCTCTACCAACTGAGCTAAATCGGCGATTACCTTCTTAGTATAGCACTCTGAGAATAGATGTCAAGAAATTTTCATCTCCATTAGAAAAAGCCTTTCCTGAGATGATATGTACCCAGATTCCTGGACACATTTTTAAATTAAGCTGAACGCATGGATG
>CAJZGQ010000103.1 GCA_916048115.1 uncultured Streptococcus sp.
ACTGGACTCGTTTCCAAATCAACTGAGACAAGCCCACCATCACTATAAGCCAGAAGATCTGGAGCAAAAGCGCTTGAAGAATCTGACTGGCATCGTATTTCCCAACAATGATCATAACCGGAGTGTAAATCAAGGATGAAAAAGGCAAGAAGGAGAGAATAGCTGAAACCACCTTTGGAAAGAAAGCCAAGGGAATCAAACTTCCAGACATAAAGGCCACTATGGAAGTCTTGAGTAGATTGGAACCCCAAAGATTTTTAAAGACAAATGCTGAAAATCCAAAGCAGATGTTAAAGAAAAAGTTAATTAGATAGGCGAGCGTTAAGCTAAAAAGATATAGAACAGTTAATCCCAGCACTTCTACAATCCCTTGCCCAGACAGGATTTTCATCAAAATAATGACACTTAAAAATGGCAGTCCAACAGAGATAAAAATCAACCACTTGGAGCCAAGTTCGGTGAAAAGGTAAGAGGCCGCAAAATGCACTGGTCTCAGCAAGCGCATGATAATGGAGCCATCCTTGACCTCCTCCCCAATCATAAAGGAGCTATCAGACCTGGTCAAGAGATTGGTCACAAAACTCATGATGATGTAGAAGGTGATATCTGCCATACTGAAGCCCTGAATCAAAGGCTCCTGGGAGGAGTCAAACACAGCCTTCCAGAGATAAAAGGCCACAAAAGCTCCCATGACATCGCCAATCCGATAGAGAATAAAGTTGACTCGATAGGTAATCAACTCCTGAATCCCTGCATTGATAAAGGGTTTATAACGTCTCCACAATTTGACCATCTTAGAGCTCCTTTCGGTAGAAGCGACGGATAATATCCTCAATATCCGTATCTACCATCTTCAAATCACGGACTTCAAAATCAGATAAGGTTTGCTTGATAATATCGGCCGACTGGTAGCGGGAACTATCGAATTCAATATTGAGAGTATTTCCTTGTCTATCAATGGACATATCAGGCAAGCCCTCATAATGAGAGAGGAGATGATTTTGACCTGGCGTCAGCTCAAAGGAGAGAGTCTTCATCTTGCCAAAGGTCTCCTTGAGCTGGCTAACCGTTCCATCAAAAATCTCTTGCCCCTTGTCAATCATAAAAATCCGATCACAGAGTTGCTCAATATCACTCAGATCGTGAGTGGTCAAGAGAATAGTTGTTTCTTCCTCTTGATTGATTTGAGTTATAGCCCGGCGAATGTTATCCTTGACCGACACATCCAAACCAATGGTAGGCTCATCTAAAAAGAGAACCTTGGGATTGTGAAGCAAGGAAGCCGCAATATCCGCCCGCATCCGTTGACCTAGCGAAAGAGTCCGCACGGGATCCTTGATAAAGTCCTTCAAATCCAAGACTTCATTCAAAAAATCCATGCGCTTGTGGAAGAGCGAATCTGGGACATCGTAAATCTCCTTCAAAACCGTGTAAGTCTCTTGCAGGGCCAAGTCCCACCATAGCTGAGTTCGTTGTCCAAAAACAACCCCAATATCCTTGACATAATCCTGGCGATTATCCTGTGGAATCTTGCCATTAATCCGACAAAAACCAGATGTCGGTTTCAAAATTCCTGTCAGCATTTTAATGGTTGTCGACTTCCCAGCACCATTTGCCCCGATAAAACCTAGAATCTGCCCCTTGGGCACCTCAAAGGTCAAATCCTTGACCGCTTCAAAGGTCTGCTTTTCAGGATGAATAAAGGAACGCAAAGCCCCCTTCAACCCCGGTTCCTTGACTGTCTTCACAAAATTTTTCTGAAGATGTTTCACTTCTATCATTGCCATATCTATCTCCTACAGTAAAAAATCAACAAACCGTGTCCTCTAAACACAAAAAGCCAATTTCTCATCTCCTAAAATCTGCCTTCTTTATCACAGCAGAAGACCTTAGTATTACTCTATTATAAAGCAGTTAAAAAAGGAAACCAAGTGTTATTCTCGAAAAAGAGAAAATAGTTTTGATACTTGAAAAAATCAAAACCACCCGTCTAATTCACTAAACAAAATGACACAATTCAATAATTCATCAAAGCCTCTACATATTCCTGTAGAGGCTCATTTCAACTTCTCTCATTCTTGCTTGTGAATGTTTAGATAGGTTATAAGCCACAAAAAAGCCACCATATGGTGACTTCATTCTTATCTATTTCTCCTCACCCTAGCCAGTCTTTTTCTTTGGCAATGCGGACGGCTTCTGTTCGGTTGCCTGCATCGAGTTTAGTCAGGATGGCTGTCATGTAATTTCGGACGGTTCCATTTGAGAGAAAGAGGCTTTCGGCGATTTCTTGGTTGGTTGATCCTTGAGCTACCATGGCCAAGACTTCTTGTTCACGTTGGCTGAGTGGATTATTATCAAAGGCGACACCTTCAACTAGCTCTGGCGAGTACTCCTTTTGACCTGCTAGGACGGTATGGATGGTCCCCATGAGGTCACTGATGGAACGCTCTTTGAGTACGTAGGCATCCACCTGGGCTGCAAGGGCTCGTTTAAAATAGCCTTTTCGTTTGAAGGTGGTCACAATAACGACCTTCGTTTCTCTTTGGTTGGCACGGATCCACTCTAGGACATCAAGGCCTGTTTTAACTGGCATTTCAATGTCTAAAATGGCTACGTCGACCTCTTCTTTTTCCAAGAGAGCAATGGCTTCTTGACCATCACTAGCCGCATGGACCTCTTCGACATCGTCTTCCAACATGAGGAGCTGGCAGAGGGCATCCCTCAACATTGACTGGTCTTCGGCAACTAATAATTTCATGCTTTTCCTCCCTCTTTCAAATGTACACGAATAATGGTTGGATGCGATTGAGACAGAATTTCCAAGTCTCCATCTACCAAACTGAGACGCTCTCTGATACTGTGTAGTTCTTGTCCAGTGACTTCCTCAAAGCCACAACCATCATCCTCAAACTCAAGGACAATACCATGATCACGTCTTAGACGAATCTGACAGCTATCGGCCTGGCTATGTTTGATGACATTATTGGCCAGTTCACGAAGCACCATGGACAAGGTAGACTGACTAACGGGTGACAGGCTGTCTAAATCAAGGCTACTATCCACGGTCAGGACGATATCAGATAGGTCAAAGAGCCGCTCAAGTTCCAGTAGCTCCTCGGCCACCGTTCGGTACTTGAGCTTATTGACAATCTCACGCACCTCATACATGGAGTCTCGGCTAATCTGGTTCAATTCTTCCAGATTCTTTCTAGCAGCTTCATACTGCTCCTTGTCCATCTGTTTTAGAGCCAACTCGGTTTTAAGACTCATCATGGCAAAGGTATGCCCTAAGGTATCGTGCAAGTCACGACCAATACGATTACGTTCATTTTCAGCTGATAGGATATTGATGGTACGGTTGGCTTCTTCCATCTTTCTCTCCTGACGTATACGGTTTTGAAAATAGTACATTCCCAACGAAAAGAGGAGAATAGCCATAGACATGAGGTGGGTACCCAAATCGTCTGTCAATAGGAAGGATGATAACGTCAAAATCAAGAGTGTCGCTAGAAAGGATAAGAAGCGATAAGATGATATGCTATCCTCAAATCGCCAAACGAGAAGATTGACGTTGAAAAAAATAAACCACATCATCCCCCCCTGGAAGGTCAGGGTCATAAAGATAATGTAAGCTAGAGTGTAAAACCACAGAAAGGGAATCCACTTACTATAAGCTTTTTTCAAATATACCATCAGGAGATAAGCGATGGTAAACAGACCCGTCAAAACTAGGGTCCAGACTGGAAAATACCCGCCAAAAACTCCAAAGATTGGGAAAACAAGGAAAATCAGACTAACAAAATAAGCGAAATCATTTTTCTGGTAAGATCTAAACATGGTCACTTTCTCTGTAAAATTTAATAAAAAGGGCTAAGCCTGTAGCTATTGTAGCATAGACCAAGATAAAAATGAGTG
>CAJZGQ010000104.1 GCA_916048115.1 uncultured Streptococcus sp.
AAATCCGTATGAAAATAGGGAAACGACACAGTGTTCGATGAACACAAGGAGTTTCATCTTTTTCACTAGGATTTTAGCCCGAGCTCAAAACAGCTCTCTGGATTCAGGGGGCTGTTTTCTTGTCTTTTCCTTATCGAACAAGATCCATCATTCTGAGGAAGTCGTTTTGTTTGACAGATGTAATATCTAGAGTTACAATTGATGCATCATAAGAAATAGAGGTTATCGATATGATTGAAATTACATATCTAGACGGTGCAAAACAAGAAAGAGTCATGCATTTTGATTCCTACGAAGAGTTTGAACGCTCCCAACAAGCCTGCTTGATTGGGGTAGCAGATTTTTATCCTGTTGTGAAACTGACCTATAATGGGTATGAATTGGATTACCAAGGGACTTACGGAGATGTCTTCTTCTATTTGATGAAGCAAGATTTGACGCAGTACCAAAACTAAAGGAGAAAGAAAATGGCAAAAGCAATTACAGACGCAACATTTGAAGCAGAAACCAAAGAAGGCTTGGTCTTGGTAGACTTTTGGGCAACCTGGTGTGGTCCATGTCGCATGCAAGCTCCTATTTTAGAAAAATTATCGGAAGAACTTTCGGAAGATGAGTTAAAAATCCTGAAAATGGACGTGGATGAAAATCCAGAAACAGCGCGTGCTTTCGGCATTATGTCCATCCCAACCTTGCTCTTTAAAAAAGATGGGCAGGTTGTTAAACAAGTAGCAGGAGTGCATACCGCAGCACAAATTAAGGCCATTGTGGCAGAGTTGAGTTAATATCATAAGCACACTTCCAGTAGTAAAATGGGAGTGCTTTTATATATCCAAAGAAAGAGCCCTGCCCTCTTAAATGAGGAGCAAGGCTCTTTTGTCTTCAATAATTTTTTTCACGAAAAGTGACTTGAAAATATTTGGAGGGTTTTACATTCACTGTGCAATAGTTAGTATTGAAAAGATTGAATGGCTTTTTTCAACTCATCTTGTAAAACGTTTCTTTGATCAAGTTGAATATAGACTTCTAACAGACAGGATCTAAGGTTGGAAAATTTATAAAAATCTTCCCTTTCTTCTATCAGAAAGTCAAGCGTTTTTATCCAAGAAGCTACTTGTTCTTGCTCGATTTTTCCTTGCAAAATAGGTTCATAGAGCACTCTAGCTAAACGCCAATCTTCATCATCAGTAAAACGAATTGAAATTCTTTTAAAGATTTGACCAAGTGTGTTAAAGACTTTATGAACTTTGTCATTAGGAAAGTCTGGATGACAAACTACTTCTGTCAAAAGATCAGCTCCATGCGCAAAAGCGTGAACCCAGCCATACTGACTGGAAAAACCTGTTGTATCCTTTTCTTTTTCAAGATAATGTAAACCTTGATCCAGTAAAATATATCTTATATCAGCTTTTAATCTTTGATAAAAAATCGATTGTTGGTTGGCATCTGCAGACAAGAGATTGGCATAAACGAGTGCTCTAAAAGAACGCTCAAGTGTTGATAGCCCAATCTTATCAATCTCTTTTTCTATTCCTTCGTCGGATGAAATCGTCTCAGCAATGAAATGAAATTGTTCCCGTGTAAAGAGTTCTTCCTGAATCCCTCTAGCCAAGCTTGTAAAAACGAGATCATCGCGAATTTCTGGTGAAGGATCACCCAAATGTTCCAGCAACCACTGGATTTCTTCCCGACTATAGCTTGGTTTTTCTTCTGTCACTTTACTTTGTAATTCTTGATACATCCCTAGCACCTCTGCATTTTTACTAGCTTATTTTAGAGTTAGCTGTAGAGGAGTCTATTCTCCCAATTCTGCACTGTAAGCAATAATTTGATCGACAGTGTCTGAAAGGAATTGGATGGTATCGCGAAGTGGTTTGTCAGTTGAGATATCTGCTCCGATGATCATGGCTGACTCAAGTGGGGTCTTGCTGCCACCTGATTTGAGGAGGTCTAGCCAATCTTTCGCTCCATTTTCGGAGTTTTTCAAATGCAAGTATCCCGCTGTTGAGATAACCAAGCCAGCTGAGTAGGTGTAGCTGTAAAGCCCCATGTAGTAGTGGCTTTGACGCATCCAGGTCAAAGCTGCGTCGTCATCGATTTCAACGGCATCGCCCCAGAATTCGGTCAAGACTTCCTTCATGATGCTGTTGAGCTTGCTAGCGCCGAAGGTTCCACCTTCTTCAATCAGGGTGTAGACCTTGCGTTGGAAGGCCGCTTCCAGCAAGTGGGTGATGAAGTTGTGGAAGTAGGTGTCTGTCAAACGGTGAGCTAGGGCAAAGCGTTTTTGACGAGGGTCGTCAAACTGGTGTTCCAAGTAGTCGCTGAGGAGGAGTTCGTTAAAGGTAGAAGGAGCTTCCACATAGTAGGTCGACATGTGGGCGTTGAAGTAGCTTTGGTTGTTATCTGAGAAGATGAATTGACCAGAGTGTCCGATTTCGTGGATCAGGGTATAAACATCGCTCATCCGTCCTGTCCAACTCATCAGTACATAAGGATGGACACGGTAAGGATCGGCTGCATATCCACCTGAGTCCTTGCCTTCATTGGCCGCAAAGTCGACCCAACGTTCGGTTTGGTAGCGGGCAATTTCGCGGGAGTATTCTTCGCCAAGAGGTGCCACAGATTTCATGACCAAGTCATAAGCGTCATCAATGGTGACATCTGGGTTGAGTGCACTGTCCAAGTCCAACTTCCAATCAGCAAAGGTCATTTTCTCAAGGCCGTTGACCTTGGCCACGTGTTTGAGGAATTTTTGAGCTACTGGAGCGAAGTCCTTCATGATCAGGTCAATCTGACGATCAAACATGGCACGATCCACTTCCTGCTCAGCTAAGAGATAGTCAAATACGGAATCGTAGCCTCGCATATCTGCGATTAGTTTTTCAGATTTGACTTGGGCTAGATAGGTAGCAGCAGTCGTGTTTTGGTGTTTGCGAAGACCTTCTGAGAAGGAACGAAAGGCTTTTTCACGGACTTCTGCATTCTCATGGTTTTGGTAGAAGTTTTCATAGGTGACAAAGCTATTCTTGTAAACTTTTCCATCCACTTCAAAATCAGCCATTTCAAAGTCACCCGCCCGCATCTTGGTATAGATGTCTTGTGGTCCGTAGAAGACTTCACCCAGGTTGGTCAAAGTTTTTTCCACATCAGCTCCCAAGTAGTGGGCTTTTTTGATTTTAGCCTGACGAATGGCATAAGTGAGGTGAGGGAGTTGCCCGAGGCGTTCGAGGACTTCTTCATCCGCTTCGACCAAAGCATCGTCAAAGAAGGAAAGTTCGACGCTTGCCCAAGTTTCGAAATCCATCCCCGCTTGGGCAATTTCCGCAAAAGCTTCATCGCCAAAGTCAGTCGTTTGTGGCATAAAGCTGTAGTTGCCAATGTGGCTGAGTTGAATCTGAATTTGTTCAAAGACCGCAAAAGCAGCTTCAAAGTCTTCAAAGGTGTGGAGGTTGCCCTTGTAGTTACGGACAAATTCATTGATTTCTTCACGTGTTTTTTCAATGGCACGCAAGAAGTCTTCCTGGTCTTGGTAGAGGGCTGTGAGGTCCCAGAGTTCGTTCTCAGGAAATTCAGAACGTTTTTTTAATTCCATAGTGTTCTCCTTTTGATCGGTGTTCTTCCTTAAGTATAGCAGAAAAAAGGACAGAAACATAGAGGGAGAGGGGAAAATGCTTGTGTAAAAATCTTGAAAAGAGCTGGAAAAATTGACCATTTTTGATATACTAGGATAGATATGAGGAGGTTTTTATGAAAAAGGTTATGATTTCATTACTGGCGGGTGCGTCCGTTCTAGCTCTGGTGGCTTGTACGCCCAAACGCTATGAACGTCAAAGTAAACCAAAGACAGCAACGTCATCA